>JAMOQN010000130.1 GCA_027063985.1 Desulfohalobiaceae bacterium | reverse complement strand
GATTTTATAAAAGGTTTGTTTAAATGTTTCATCTGGATATACTATGAGTTTTATTAGATGGGGTTCTTGTTTAAGTAATTTTTCTAGTTCTTTTGGACCAACACATTCATAATTTATCTCAAAAAACTCCAGTGTCTCTGGAGAAATTAAAAATTCTTTAGAGAAATAATCAAACAGGAAAATCTTTAATTTATTCATAGCGTTCTCATGAAGGTATCAGTAATTATTCCAACCTATAATAGGGCCAAGTTAGTAAAAAGGGCTATTTTATCTGTATTAAATCAGACATATAAGGATTTTGAACTAATCGTTGTAGATGATGGCTCTTTTGATAACACAAAAGATGTATTAAGATCAATCAATGATTTAAGGCTTAAGACAATTTTTTTAGATAAAAACATGGGGGTATCTGCAGCAAGAAATATTGGAATAAATGAAAGTACGGGAGAGGTTATAGCCTTACTGGATTCAGACGATGAGTGGTTAGAAAAAAAATTGGAGACCCATTTAGCTTTTCATATACAAGGACAATTTATTATCTCCCAGACAGAGGAGGTCTGGATAAGAAAGGGAAAAAGGGTAAATCCCAAAAACATACACAGAAAAAAGGCGGGCTGGATCTTTGAACCATCCCTTAAGTTATGTTTGGTAAGCCCTTCTTGTGTTATGTTCAATAGAGAATTAATAAAAGAAATTGGTCTATTTGATGAAAGCCTTGCTGCATGTGAAGATTACGATATGTGGCTTAGGGTCTCTTTAAGATATCCAGTTGGTCTTTGCCCATACCCTTTGGTAGTACGATATGGGGGAAGAGTTGATCAACTATCATCTAAGATAATAGGTCTGGATTTATACAGAATATATTCCCTTATCAAAATTTTGAGAAATGAGACATTAGATGATGATCAGCTAAAGGCAACAAAAAATATGCTAAAAATAAAATCAAGAAGATATATAATGGGGTGTATGAAAAGGGGAAAAATCGAAGAAGCTCTGAGGGTAAAGGAACTTATAGAGGATTTTGTCCTTTGAAGATACAAATGTCCTTTTGCTTGGTATTAATTTTATCAATAGGAGTAAAAACATTTTGAGCATAGAGTTCAAGCAATAAAATGACATCCAACTGTCTTGGGATTTCTATTTGCAGCATTAGTTATAATAATAGCGCATTGACATCCATGGAAGAGATCAATTAAATTTTTACTAATTGGTGTGTTTCTGTAAAATTCGTATAGCCTTTTACTTAAGTTGTTTAAATCTTCCCTTGCCCTTTTTAATCTGGAAGTAGTCCTGACAATACCAACATAGTTCCACATTGTGTGTTTAATTGTTAACCAATCCTGAGCTATCAATGCAGGATCTTCGTTGTCATTTGTCCCAGGAATAGACCAGTCTGGAATAGCATCCATTAATTTTTTAGAGAGTCTGTTTTTCTTTTGAATTCTTTTTGAGATAGATATTCCTGCGCTGTGTCCCCATACAAGTCCTTCTAATAATGATGTGCTTGCAAGGCGATTTGCCCCATGAACACCTGTGCAACTGACTTCACCTACTGCATATAACCTGTCTAATGTTGTCTTGCCTTCAAGGTCAACTAATATACCTCCACAGAAAAAATGTGCGGCTGGAACAACAGGGATCGGCTCTTTTGTAATATCATATCCAGCTTCCAGACACCTTTTATAGATAGTGGGAAATCTTTTTGGAATGTCTTTTTTTACGAAGTCTGCTGCATCCAGATAAACAAAATCATCTCCTGTCTTTAACATCTCTTCAACAATAGCCCTGGTCACAATATCCCTTGGAGCCAGGTCACCTCTTGGATCGTATTCTTTCATAAATGGGGTACCATCAATCCTGACAAATCTCGCCCCTTCTCCTCTTAGTGCCTCAGATATTAAGAATTTTTGACCCCCTCTTTGATAAAGGGCAGTTGGATGAAATTGAACAAATTCACAATTCATTACCCTGGCGCCGCTTCTATAGGCCATGGCCAAACCTGATCCTATTGAAGTGGGGGAATTAGTTGTATGCAAATATACCTGACCAACCCCGCCTGTGGCGAGTACAGTATAATCTGCCATTACAGTCTCAACTATATCATCTCGCTGGTTATAGATATATGCACCTATACATTGATTAGTTAGATGATATTTAAACTCTAATTTTGATGGATGATGGTGGGATGTGATGAGGTCTATCGCAGTATGTTTTGTAAGTATATTTATATTTGGATGCTCTTTTATTTTTTTTATAAATGAATCAATTATAGCCCTACCTGTATAATCTCCACTATACAAAATCCTATTTATTGAGTGAG
>JAMOQN010000129.1 GCA_027063985.1 Desulfohalobiaceae bacterium | reverse complement strand
TGTTGGAAGCAAGTAAGTTTGTGAAGATTATTGAGGATAGGACCGGTCTTAAAATTGGGTGTATTGAAGAGATTGCGTATAGAAATAAATGGATCTCAAAAGAACAACTTATAAAATTAGCTGAAATTCTACAAAAAAGTGGATATGGAGAATATTTAAAGAGGATAGCCGAAATTTGAATCTGTCCAGTTAAACTTTTAAATGGATATAGTACCCCCCCTTTAGAAACATGATATATTAAGAACCAGTTAAAATGTTATTCAAATGTACGTGAGGAAGAAGTATATTAGTTAAAGCCTTAATTCAAATTTTTTGTGCTCCTTGTCATAGTCAATATATTGACACTCAATATCTTCTACTCTGCTAACAACTGGTCCACGGGCCAATTTCCCTTTAAACTCTTCTAATTTTTCCTTGTCTCCCTGGGCCAAAACCTCCACACGGCCATCGTTTAAATTCCTTACCCAGCCGCAGATCCCCATTTGATCCGCAATACCCTTGGTCCATGCCCTGAAACCAACTCCTTGCACCTTGCCGCTGATTAAACAATGTAAGCTTTTAACCATAAGGCCCTCCTTTTTTTATTTTTCAACAATTGCTTTTGCAGGGATAAGGCCACTGGCGGCTGCAGCAACTATGTTCCCTGCAACACCTGCCCCATCTCCTGCTACATATAATCCTTTAATTTTTGTTTCCAACTTGTTGTTTGTCTCTATTTGTGTGGAAAAAAATTTAATCTCTGGTGCATAAAGCAGGGTTTCATCATTTGCTACCCCGGCAATTACCCTGTTTAACATTTCCAGACCTTCTACTATATTTGTCAAAATCCGCTCAGGAAGCGCCATTGCAATGTCACCACAGGTCACATTTTTTAGGGTTGGGACAATAAATCCTTTTTTTATCCTATTCCACGTACTCCTCCTACCCCTTTTTAAATCTCCAAACCTCTGCAAAATGGGTTTTCCCCCTCCAATTAATGTTGCCAGATTACCAATTGATTCCCCATATCTATGATTATCAGTAACAGGCTCAGTTAAGACTACCTTTGATAAAAAGGCAAAATTGGTATTTTCTGACTTTTTATCCATATAGGCATGTCCATTTACACACACAAACCTTTTGTAGTTTTCCATTGTAACATAGCCACCTTTATTTGTACAGAAGGTTCTAGTTTGATCGTCGTACTTTTTGGTCTGGATGAAAAAAGTTGGGTCATAAATCACGTCAGTTATATCGTCCATGATATCATTTAACACCTCTACCCTCACCCCCACCTCTATACCTCGTTGGAGCATTCCTATATTGTATTTTTTTGCCAGAGATACCAACCAATCGGAACCTATCCTCCCAGGTGCCAATATAACATTTCTTGCAAAAAATCGTCCTTTAGATGTAATTACGCCAATAATATTGTTATTCTCTATAATTATGTCCTGCACATCTACCTTTGTTAGGATTTTGACCTCTTTAGAAATTAAGTAATTCATCATATCATCAATATAATCAGGAAGACGGTCTGTTCCAAGGTGTTTTTGTTTTATAATGAGAAGCTCTATTCCTTCTTTTCTGGCCTCTTTTCTGATATTTTTTGCCTTTTTTATATCTGTTGGAAAAACTTCTCCATCCATACCAAATTTAGAAAAAATAGACTCTGTTTCTTCAATAAGAGAATTAGCATCTTCAATATCCATGAATTGGGTTAGATCAGTCCTTCCCAATTTTGGTATAAAATTTAATTTTCCGTCACTAAAGAGTCCCGCACCACCAATGCCACTCATTATATTACACGGCTCACAGCCTCTACATTTATTATCTTTTGACATGGGACAGATTCTTTTTTTAGGAGCTTTTCCTCTTTCTAAGATCAAGACCTTTAAGTTTGAGTTAGTGGCTATATAATATCCTGCAAATAATCCAGCAGGTCCTCCTCCAACAATTATTACATCAAATTCTTTGCCCATTTTCCATCCCTTTAATATAGTCCAGCATATTTTTTTATGCTTTTTCTATAGGCCAATATCCCTTGAACAACGCCATTTGCTATACTTTTTAAGTATGAATATGTCCTAAGTTTTCTTCTATCTTGTGAATTTGTAATGTATCCAATTTCTATTAAAATAGCAGGCATTCTTGCACCCATGAGCACATAAAAGGGCGCCTGTCTAACACCATTATTTTCAGGTCTATATCTCTTACAATTTAGAAGTATCTTATCTAAGACCTTAGACGCCAGAATTGAAGACTCCTTTATTTTTGAGTTTAACATAAGATCTGTTAAAATCAATTGAAGATCACTAATTTTTTTGGAGGATACAGCATTCTCTCTTGCTGCAACCCTGATTGCGTCTTTTGAACTGGCTATATTTAAATAATACACCTCAATACCTCTAACACGCCTGTTTCTATGGGCATTTACATGAATAGAGATAAAGAGATCTGCACCCATTGTGTTGGCCATTACTGTCCTCTCTTCAAGGGGAATAAACTTGTCTGTTGTGCGCGTATATAATACTTTAAAGCCCTTTTGCTTTAACATTTTTCCAAGGATTTTTGCCAGCCTCAAATTTATATCTTTTTCCTTAAGTCTTCCATAAATGGCTCCAGGGTCCTTTCCTCCATGACCTGGGTCTATCATAATTGTCCTGATATCCAATCCCAGTTGCTCAATTAAAGATTCAGACACCTTTTGGGACTTTTTTACAGCCTCTTTAACTAATTTTACATTTCCTAGATTCCTTTTCCCATAAATATCCACCACAACTCTAAATGGATTTTCCAGCGCAAATACCTTAAAATCTTTTATATGGTGCACATAGAAAACAAGTCTTACTACGTGTTTTTTAAACTGAGAAAATCTAACCTGATACAAAAAATTTTTCTTTAGCTCTATTTTTTTTATACTTAAAAGGTTGTTGGGCAAAAATGCACCTTGTAGGTCAACTACTAACCTGGAATATAGATTACCTTTTAAGACAAATTTTTTAAACTTTACCTCATCAGTTAAATCAACAACTACCCTTGCATAATCTTTATCCGACCATTTTCTAATATTTACAACTTTTGCAAGACCTTTGGCCTTTTTGGCAAAGCTACTATTTGATTTTTTCCTCTTGGTTAAGTTTCTCTTTATTTTTTTTAAATATTTATCATCTAAATTTTTTAATAATTTTTGTGCCTCATTTACTTTGTCCCCCTTGGGATACATATTGACTATGTAAAGGAGATCAATATATGCATCTTCAATATTTTTAAGTCTATTTAGCTTTATTTTGGCTGAATAGAGCTTGGCATCGTCTCCCCATGAGTGTCCAGGATATCTCTTTACCAAAAGGTCAAAATATTTAATAGCCTTCAAAAAGTCCTTTTTTAAATATGACCTTTTACCAAGTTCTTGATAGGTTCTCCCAATATAATACAGAGATTTTGGTGCAAAGGGACCTTTTTTATTGCATATGTATGCCTTATAAAAGAGATCCTTCACTTTGAGCCAGTTGTTTCTATATCTGGATTTCTTATTATCTTTTTTTAGAGAATGAAAACTCTTATATCCCTTATAAAAAAGATTCCTACATGAAGCTGAATAAGATGTATGAGTAAAAGTGCAAAAGAATATTAAGAAAACTAAAAAACTCAATTTTTTCATCATCTCTCTATTCCACGGTTACGCTTTTTGCTAGATTTCTTGGTTGATCAACGTCTTTACCAAGATATACAGCTGTTTCATAGGCAAAGAGCTGAAGTGCTGGCAAGATTAAAAAGCTCGTTAAAATACCTCCTAAATCAGGGACTTGCCAAATATGGTTTGCTGATACTTTAACATCTGGGTTGGTTAGACAGATAATAGGCCCTTTCCTGGCCTGTATTTCCTTTATATTTGAGACCACTTTATCAAATAAATGGTCCTTTGTGGCGATCACAAAGCTGGGAAATTCTGGATCTATCAATGCAATAGGGCCATGTTTCATCTCCCCAGCTGCATATCCCTCTGCATGAATGTAAGAAATTTCTTTCAATTTTAGGGCTCCCTCTAAGGCCAGGGGATAATTTAGGCCTCTTCCTAGATAAAAAAAGCTCCTGGCAAAGCTGTACATTACAGAAAGCTCTTTGGCTATCTCCCTTGTCTTTGGGAGTTCCTTTTCAAGAATATTTGGTAAATCTTTAAGTCCCATTATAAGTTGATTGTGTTTATCTGGTTCCATCAAATTTTTTTTCTCTGCAAAATATAGGGCCATTAACAAAATAACCACCATCTGGGAACACATGGCTTTGGTTGATGCAACGGAAATCTCTGGACCTGCCTGGGTATATAACACTTTATCTGATTCCCTTGCCACAGATGATCCCACTACATTACAAATTCCAACCACTTTAGATCCCATTTCTTTTGCCATTCTAAGCCCTGCCAGGGTGTCTGCTGTTTCTCCAGATTGACTTATAACCACCACTAAATCATCTTTTCTTATCAGTGGATCTCTATACCTAAATTCAGATGCTATATCCACCTCAACGGGGATCTTTGCAAGGGATTCAAAAAGATATTTCCCCCAAAAACCCGCATGAAATGATGTGCCACACGCAACTATGTGGATCTTGTCTGGAATACCAAGGTCATTAAGCTCGTTTAGTAAAATCCTTTTTGTCTTGTAATTTACCCTTCCTGCAAGGGCATCAAAAATAACCCTGGGCTGCTCCATTATCTCCTTGAGCATAAAATGTTTATAACCACCTTTTTGTGCAAGACTAATATCCCATGGAATAGTTTTGATTTGTTTTTTTATTTTATCTCCAGTATTCAGAGAATAGACATCCACATGTTCAGTTGTTAGTCTGGCAATTTCTTCATCTTCTAAAAAAATAACATCTTTTGTATACGGCAAAAAAGCTGGGACATCTGAGCCTATAAAATTTTCTCCAACACCTATCCCCACAATTAGAGGACTGGAATGTTTTGCGGCCCATAGTTCCTTTGGTCTATCTGAAAACATCACTCCAATTGCATAGGAACCTTGAACTTGTTTTAAGCAATATCTTATTGATGTTAGGGGATCTTGGGTCTTACTATATTCTTCTGATATTAGATGGACTAGGACCTCAGTATCAGTATCTGATCTAAAATCTATTCCTTTGGCTTTGAGGGATTCTTTTATCTTGGTGTAATTTTCTATAATCCCATTGTGGACAACACATATATTCCCGGATAAGTCCATATGGGGATGGGCATTTTTTTCATTGGGTACCCCGTGGGTTGCCCACCTTGTGTGTCCCAGTCCAATAGTTGTATGCAAAGGATCATTTGAAAACACCTTTTCCTCTAAAATGGAAATCTTTCCCTCTGATTTTATTACCTTTAATTTCCCTTGTTGAATATATGCTATGCCAGCAGAATCATATCCACGATATTCAAGCCTTTTCAAACCTTCCAATAAAATAGGTACTGCTGGCCTGTGACCGATATATCCAATAATTCCACACATATCTCTCCCCTATGACCTGAATTTATAAATTGGATTAAAACAACATATCAAAAAAAGGTTTTATTAGTTTTGATATTTTTTCAAGTGCTTTTGCCCTATGGCTTACTTTATTTTTCTCATCTATTGAGAGCATAGCTGCACATTTGCCTAGGTTTTCGTCAAAAAATATAGGATCATATCCAAAACCTTGATTTCCTTCAGGTTTTAAGGCAATCTTGCCACGCCAGATCCCTTGAGTGAGCACATAGTCTTTTGTATTTGCATAAAGCACCATAACACACCTAAATTGTGCCCCTCGCCTATTAAATGGTATATCCTCCATAGCTTTAAGCAGCTTTTGATTATTTTCCTCATCTGTGGCTCCATCACCTGCAAATCTAGCAGAATAGACCCCAGGTCTTCCGTCTAATGCATCTACCTCAAGTCCTGAATCGTCAGACAAAGTTACACATCCAGTTCGTTCACACACATATCTGGCCTTATACAGGGCATTTCCTTCAAATGTTTCCTCTGGCTCTGGTATGTGGGAAATCTCAGGAAAGTCTTTTAGGCTAAGTAGGTTAATATTCAGATTTTTCTTTAAAATTATATTTTCAATCTCTTTAATCTTACCTTTATTTCGTGTTGCTAAAATAAGGTCCATAAATCTCTCCCAAAAATTAGATTGACACTAAAACAAACAATAACTAAATCCCAAACCACATGCTTTATATACCCTTAATCTCAAAAAAACCCAAGATAAAGTCAAGTCATTTATGTCTAAGTTAAAGGTATATACAATAAGTTTAGGGTGCCCTAAAAATCTGGTGGATACAGAAAAAATATTGGGTTCAATAGGGGATATTTGTGCTCCCATATCTGAACTAAAGATGGCAGATATAGTGCTCATTAATACATGTTCTTTTATAAAAGACGCTGTTGAAGAGGCAATTGATACAATTCTTGAAACAATTGAAGAGATAAAAACTTTAGATAATAAGCCCAAACTTATTGTAACAGGATGTCTTGTAAATAGATATTATGAGGAACTTACTAAGGAAATTCCAGAGGTAGATCTATTTTTGGAAATAGAAAAACAACATAAATTAAGAGACATCATAGCAAGGGATATTTTAAAAAAACAAAACAGTTATAAGAGATTTATCTCCACTCCCCCCTCCTATGCCTATTTAAAAATAGCTGAAGGGTGTAATCACAGGTGTAGTTTTTGTACAATTCCAAGCATCAGGGGAGGGCTTAAATCATTTTCAGAAAATAGTATAATAGATGAAGCAAGATATATACTCTCAACTGGTCGAAAAGAGATAGTTCTGGTTGCTCAAGACGTAACATCTTATGGAATGGACTTAGGAGATAGGAAAAAGCTTTTTAATATACTGGGTAGACTATCCAAGCTCCAAGGTCTAAGTTGGCTTAGGCTTCTATATTTATATCCCAAAGGGATAACAAGAGATTTTCTTAAATTTTTAAAAGATATAACCCCTCCCTTTATACCCTATTTTGATGTTCCCTTGCAACATGTCTGCCCTGAAATTTTAAAGAAAATGGGCAGACCTTTTCAGGTTCCAGCAGAGAAGATTATAGATTTAATAAGAGAATTTTTTCCTGATGCAGCTATTAGAACCAGTTTTATTGTGGGATTTCCTGGGGAAAAGGACAGAGACTTTGAGCAGCTAGTTAATTTTGTCAAAAATGTAAGATTTACCCATGTAGGAGTATTTTCCTATTCAAATGAAGAGGGCACTCTCTCATCAAAATATCCTGATCAGGTGCCAGAAGAAATCAAAGAACAAAGAAAGCAAATAATAATGGAAGAACAAAAAAGTGTAAGTAGAGATTTTCTAAAGACATTTAAGGGCAAAAAGCTAAAAATTTTAATAGACAAAAAGAGTGATGAGTGGCCTACTTTATATGAAGGCAGACCCTGGTTTTTTGCCCCTGAAATCGATGGGTTGACTTATGTGTCAGGGGAGGGAGTGCAACCTGGAGATATGGTGGATGTTGTTATCCAGGAAACATACGATTATGACCTCTCTGGAATTATTTAATCCAAGTATTTAACTCCAATTAGAAGAATTTACCGATAACCAGGAAAATAATATTGCCTAAAAACAAACATTTTGCTATCAATGGACAAATTTTGGTTAGGGGGTATAATATTAATGATAAACACAAGACCAATTAAACACAGTGAATTTTTAAATGGAGAAATTCCAGTAGCAGAAGATGCAAGTTTTTCCTCTATGCTAGAAGATTATTTAGAAAAAGATTTTCTAGACATTGAAGATGGAACCATTGTTAAAGGCAGAGTTGTCAGGATTGACCCAGAAAAAGTGCTGGTGGACGTAAATTTTAAATCTGAGGGACAGATCCCAATTGAAGAGTTTCAGGATAGCGACGGTAATCTTGATGTAAAAGAAGGGGATGAAGTAGAAGTATTTGTTATTCACAAAAATGATCTAGAAGGTACCATATCTCTCTCCTATAAGCGCGCCAAAAAGATGAGGGTATTGGACGAATTGGAAAAGATCCAGGAACAGAATCAAAATGTCCCAGGTAAAATCGTAAAAAGGATTAAGGGTGGATATACTGTAGAGGTTCTGGGTATTGAGGCCTTTTTGCCAGGCTCACATGTGGACCTTAGACCTGTCCCAGATATGGATGCACTGGTTGGAGAGAGATTTGATTTTAGGGTACTAAAAATAAATAGAAAGAGAAGTAATGTTATAGTATCACGACGGGTTATCCTAGAAGAAGAAAGGGAAAAGCGCAGAAAAGAACTTATTTCCACATTAAAAGAGGGAGTAGTTGTTAAAGGAAAGGTCAAAAATATTACAGACTATGGTGTGTTTATTGACCTCGGTGGACTGGATGGGCTGCTCCACATAACAGATATGTCATGGAAAAAGATCAAGCATCCCAAAGAGATGGTGCAGCTAGGTGACACGTTGGAGCTCATGGTCTTAAATTATGATAGGGAGGAGCAAAAGGTCTCCCTAGGTCTCAAACAACTTGTCCCAAATCCATGGGAAGATATACATAAAAAGTATCCTGAAGGGTCTAAAGTCGTTGGAAAGGTTACTAATATTGTGGACTATGGGGTATTTGTTGAACTAGAGCCAGGGGTAGAAGGGCTTGTACATATCTCAGAGATGTCCTGGACCAGAAAACTAAAACATCCTTCTCAGATGGTGCAATTGGGAGATGAAGTTGAGGTGGTAGTTTTAGGCATTGATACTGAGAAAAAGAGGATTTCCCTTGGCATGAAACAGGTAAAGCCCAACCCATGGGACATAGTTGCTGAAAAATATCCTGAAGGGACCATCGTAGAGGCGCCAATAAAAAATATAACTGATTTTGGATTATTTGTTGGCATAGAAGAGGGTATTGATGGCCTTATCCACGTATCTGACATTTCCTGGACCAAGAAGATACACCATCCAGGTGAGCTATATAAACCAGGGGACATGGTCAGGGCCAAGGTACTTGTGGTTGATAAGGAAAATGAAAAATTTACATTGGGTATCAAACAATTAACCGAGGATCCCTGGTTGAAGATTCCAGAAAAATATCCTGAAGGGACATATGTAACAGGAAAGATTACTAACATCACTGATTTTGGTTTGTTTGTAGAAGTGGAAGAAGGGATTGAAGGTCTTGTGTATATCTCAGAAGCAAGTGACAAAAAGATCCAGGATGCAAATGAACTCTATAAGGTTGGACAAGAGGTAACTGCAAAGGTGATTAGGGTTAGTGCAGAAGAGAGAAGACTTGGGTTATCAATAAAGCAGTATTTGGAAGACGAAGCCAAGAGAAAAATAGAAGAAGAGAAGAAACGGAAAAAAGAGGCTGGATCTAATTTAGGTGACCTTATAAAGCAAAAATTGGAAAATGCTGAATAATAACCCCAAATTCAGCCAGAGACACCCATTTATTTTTGGACTATTTTTGATTATTTTGGCCATGGTGCTGCTAATTAGTACCATGGCCTTTTTTTCCATTTTAAAAAACAAATTTTCTATACCTTTTTTGTCTACAAAAAAGATTGGAGTTGTAAATATCTCAGGAACTATAACTGATTCCAGAAAGTATTTAGATTGGATAACTACACTAAAAAATAGTAAAAATATAGTTGGGGTAATCCTAAGAATAAACTCACCTGGGGGAGTAGTTGCTCCGTCCCAGGAAATATATGAGGCCGTACGTGAATTAAATCAGGTAAAGCCAGTTGTTGTGTCCATGGGAAGTGTGGCTGCCTCAGGAGCCTATTACATTAGCTGCGCAGCTAAAGTAATTGTGGCAAATCCAGGGACAATAACGGGGAGTATAGGAGTAGTTGCGAATTTAATCTCTATTGAAGGGCTTTTAAAAAAAGTAGGGGTTGAAGACCAGTCCATTGCCACTGGTAAATTCAAAATGGCAGGATCTCCTTTAAGAAAATTGACTGAAGAACAAAGGGAATATTTAAAAAAATTGATTAATAATTTATACGATCAGTTTGTAGAAGCCGTGGCTAAAGGACGTAGATTGGATAAAAAAAAGATTTTTCCCCTGGCCGATGGCAGAGTATTTACAGGGATGCAGGCAAAGGAGCTGGGACTTGTTGACTATTTGGGCAATATGGACAAGGCTATTCAAATACTAAAAAAAATTTGCAATATATCTGGAGAGATTGACATAATAGAAGGTCCGCAAAAAAAAGAACCCTTAATAAAAAGGATCCTTGGGTCAGTGAAAAATAACTCTCCCATAAATCTGAAAGAAGGTTTTTACTACATATGTCCCTTGTACGCAAAATAAGTCAAGGAGGTTTTAGACATGCATACTTTAATTGAGCTTTTAAAGAATATGAGCCATTCAACAATTCAGGGATTTTTTGGTGTCTTAGGGATATTGACATTTTTAGGTACCATGGTTGGTTCTGGCATATACAGGGTAAAACAGCAACTAGAGAAAGAAAAATCTAAATAATATTGTCTTTTAAAATCTGATCTGCTGTTTCTAAAATTGGTGTATATCCATCTTTTAAGTATAGGGTAATATAATATTCGCCGTATTCGTCTTGTAAGTAGAGTTGGTAATTAAAAGGCATAATAACTACTTCTGGACCAAAATTTATTTCTTCTAAAAATGGAATTAATTTCTCTGTTATTTCAACAGACCACATAGTTCCCTTTTCATCAAATGCATCTAAATTACGGGTTATTTCTGGATCCAGTAGATGACATACGAAATATACTTCATCACTTTTTAAAGGATCTTTTGGTGAGTCAGAATGTATAAAGACCTCAACAATCCTTTCATCTAATGATGCGATCTTTTTTGCAATATCCTTTAGAATATCTAGGCTTTTCATTTGACCTCCTATTATGCAAAAGCTGAAGTTTTTTCTTAATTTTATTATTAGTATTTTGATGTAAAAGATGTTTATACATTTTTGTTTATAGTGTTGAATCTTCCATCTTGTTTTGTTCTTCTATGGCCTGCTCAATAGAGTTTATTAAATCATCCTTTTTTGCCATGTTTGAATCATAAAGTGCAATTTGTAGATTTATCGCCCTTTGTACAATTGGTTTAGTAATGTCAAAAAAGTTTTTTAAGGACTTAATGGCATTTTCAATATCTCCCATATGTGCAAAACAAAGTCCCAAATAAAGAGATGTAAAATTGCTATTTACACCTCTTTTTCTGAGCTCAATAAACTCCTTCATTGCATTTTTTATATCTCCCAGTTTATAATAGCAATAGGCCAATTTTTGTCGTGCCACTAAATTATCTGATCTATGCTCTATCATTTTTAAGTATATTTCTTTTGCATCGTTATAATTTTCATGAGCCAAATATTCATCTGCCTTTTTTGCCTCCTTATGAATAATAGAAGTAGCTTGAGGTGGGTGCACTGAAAATCTCTGTCTAAAACCAAATAAAAATTCTCTTCTACTAAGTCTGGTCTTTTTCATAAAAATTTTCTCCTAATCCCAGTCTCAACGAAATTATATGTATCTATGTGTTTTGCGTAAAAATTTATAATACAAAATTAGATTAAAAATATTAACTGCTTGTCTTCAATTTGTCAAAAAAATTGGCAAATATATGGAAGAATAAGGCAAGATATTATACACAATAAATACCCATGACAAGAGGTAATCAGTAAAATTTTTACAAAGGTTGACAAAAAAATAAAGTTAAAATAAAAGGGAGAAGTCAGGTGCCGATATAAGGCTTAAAAGGGAATCCGGTGAGAATCCGGAACCGGCCCGCGGCTGTGATAAGGGGACGAAAGCTGCGAAATGCCACTCTGGTTTAAATGCCAGGGGAAGGCGCAGCTCGCCTTGTTGAATTTTTGATGAGGAAATCTTATTCAATGGGGCCTGCCCCGTTGAATAATTCGACAGGGCGAGTCCTGTTGAATTTCCCGAGTGGGAATCCTATTCAACAGGGCAAGTAGGATGATCCTTAGAGTCAGAAGACCTGCCTGAGAATAAAAGAATATTGCCCTCGGGAGATGGGGTGATATTGTAGGGATAAAAACGGGAAATCCCTGAGAGTTAAAGATCTCAGGGATTTTTTTATTTTTTATACAAATTTAGTTGATTTTTTAATAAAGATGGTGTAGTAACATTTTTAATTTATAAATAACATAAAAAGTTAAAGGAGGAATGGTTTATGACACACAAAAAAATTTTTTTACTGGCATTGATGTTTGTCGTGTTAAGTGGTCTTAAAAATTATGTCTATGGTTATGACATCACCAAACAACTTTCCTTGGATGTGTCCATAGCAGGGACATATCAGTATCTTGATTATGATTCTGAAGATAATGATGATTCCCTTGGTAGAGGTGCTATTGCAGC
>JAMOQN010000128.1 GCA_027063985.1 Desulfohalobiaceae bacterium | reverse complement strand
GAAAAGATATTTTTATATTAGGCGAAAAAAGGGATATAATATCAGAGATGGCTTTTTATATGGATGAGCATCCAGTAATTTATAAGATTGATAGAACTCCAAATATTGTCAAAGATCAATATGAAGTCTGGGGCACTCATGGAATTAATATGATTGGAAAGAACTGTTTAATCCTGCGTAAAGGGAGTAGAACAGGAAAAGAGCTGTTTAAAATGTTTGATAAAGTTACAAAAATAGCAGAGATAAAATCTAAGATTGGTAAAAATAGCTATAGAATTTATTCAGTATTTAAAGGCACAAATTATAAAGGGAGTTATTGAGTTTATGTTAAAACTCTTTCATACATCTGATATACATATTGGAGCTAGAAATAGATATCTGGGAGATAAATTATTTGATGAGCAAAAGAAATTTTTAAAAAGACTGTATAATAATGCAAGGGATGAGGATGTAAAATATATAGTAATTGCAGGGGATGTATTTGACTCAAATTATGTGGGGTCAAATTTAGTAGAAGAATTTTTTGAGATTATTGGATATTACAATGACATATATACAGTGATTATTCCTGGTGGTGGAAAGAGTCATAGACAAGAAGTAACTGGCCACGATGCATACACAATGGATTCTGTATATCGCAGACCAGATGTTAGACAATATTTAAATAGAGAAAATATAATCTTTTTATCACCAGACTCACCATCAAAAGTGGTAGATAATATAGCATTTTATGGTGGTTTTTTTGAAATACCAAATGTTTCAAAATTAAATGCAGCCTTTCACATTGGAGTTGTGCATGGACCATTTAGTGATGTCCCAACACATGGCGAGATCTCAGTAGATAAGTTAGAAAGTATGTTTTTTGATTACATCTGTCTTGGTCACTACCACTCCTTTAAAAAATTTAACAAATGTGCTTATTCTGGATCTTTGGTACAATATGAATTTTCAAAGAAAAGGTTATCATCAAGCGGTTATATATGCGTTACAATTGGATCTGAACTAAATATTGATTATCGCATTTTTAAAGATGCCCCTGGATTTTACAAAAAAGAGATATTAGATTTAGAGGATATTAAATGGGTAGAAGATAAGATACAGAGGGGTGATTTTGTGGAAATTATTGGGTATGTTAAGGAACTAAAAACCCAGGTAGAAAATCTCTTAGAGAATCCAAATATTAAATTGAGTGATGGTGTTATTGAGTATGAAAGGGATGGAATTTACGGTATTATTGAAGATACCATTGATGAGATATTATCAATGGATATAGGTTTTGCAAAGGATTTAATTGATGATATTAAGGTCTTTATTCTAAAGAACATAAGGGGTAATTTAACAAAGCCAAAAATAGAAGAATTTTTAAAAAACAAGTATTTATCATGATAAAATTAAAGAGGATCCATTTAATTAATTATTTAGTTCATAGGGATTTTGTCCTTGAGTTTGGTTATCCCATTTATGAATTAAAGGAACACAACGAGTTTGGGAAAAGTACAATACTGTCAGCAATTACAGATGTATTTTCTCTAAATCCAGCATCTCTAGTGGATAAATCAACAAAGGGTTCAAATAAAGAGCCAGTGATTGAACTGGATTTTGAGTTAAATAAAAATCCTTATACTATTATTTTAAATTCTCAGGATAATAGTGTGTTATTGAAAGGTAAAGATGGAACATATCTCAGCTCTCCAAATAGTATAAAAGCATTTTTTCAAAAACATGGATTTAATCTACTTTCTTATGTTGTAAAAAATTTGCTCCACTTGCAGGAGAGGGATCTTTCAATTAATGCAGATTCTGCTGAGTTTAGAAAATTTACAAAAGATATTTTAAATGTTGAAAAAATTAATCAATTGATTGGAATTATCGACAAAATACTTTTAAAAAATAAAGGCTTTAAAGCTGGTGAATTTAAAAAGATACAAAATAAATTAATAGAAAAAGCAAAAAATTTACAAAAGGAGATTATCTCATTAGAACATGATTTTGAAAAATATTCAAAAAATTTAGAAAGATATAATAATTTAAGTAAAGAAATAGAGAAAATTACAAAAAAAATAAAAAATGATCAAAATACATTAGATGCAATAAAATTATTAATGGAATATAAGATAAAAATAGATTATGAAGAGAAGCTTAACAAAAATTTAAAAGAAATCGATCAAAT
Source organism: Desulfohalobiaceae bacterium (assembly GCA_027063985.1). Classification (GTDB taxonomy): domain Bacteria; phylum Desulfobacterota; class Desulfovibrionia; order Desulfovibrionales; family Desulfothermaceae; genus Desulfothermus. Next base: position 217 of record JAMOQN010000128.1, on the reverse strand, counting down.
AAAAGATCAATTGCAAGAATTAGATACAAAAATTAAAAACCTCGAAAATGAATATAAAGAAAAAGACAAATATTTACAATCTCTTTTGAGAGTTCAGAAAAAAAAGGAAAATTTAGAACAAAAGAAAAAAGAGTTAAATAAATTGGAAAAATTAAAACAGGACATAAAAAATTCTTGCATTGATCTGTCAAATAAAAATAAAGAGATAAAAAAAACA
>JAMOQN010000127.1 GCA_027063985.1 Desulfohalobiaceae bacterium | reverse complement strand
AAAGATATCTTTTCTAAAGATTCCAATGAAAGTTCTTTTTGATCCCCAGTTATTAGATCTTTTAAAGTGACTTTTCTTTTCAAGAGTTCATCCTCTCCAATAATAATACAATATCTTGCGCCTGATTTATTGGCTGCCCTAAGGTGTGCCTTTACACTTTTTACCTCATAGGAACAAACACATTCAAATCCCATATTTCTTAAAATAGATCCCACTTCAAAACCAAGATCCAGACCCTTTTTATCTATTGTTGCAATATAGAAGGCCTTGCTTTTTTGTTCTTGTATCTCGATTAACTGGGCAATCCTCTCCATACCACAAGCAAATCCAATTCCTGGAAGGTCAGGGCCTCCTAGTTGTTTTATAAGCCCATCATATCTACCACCACCTGCTATTGCTGACTGAGCACCGATTCCTTCTGCTATTACCTCAAATGTAGTCCTTTGATAATAATCAAGACCCCTAACAAGATTTTTATTTATTTTAAACTGGATATTTTCAAATTTTAAAAGACTCAATACCTGCTCAAAATGTGAACTACAATCACTGCACAAGTAATCTATAATCTTTGGAGCGTCTTTATATATTTTTTTGCAAGAGTCTATTTTACAATCCAGGACCCTTAATGGATTTTTCATTCTCCTTACCTTGCAATCTTCACAAAGCAAATCTTCATCTATTTTTCCCAAAAATTCCTTTAAATTAGCTAGATATGAAGCCCTACACCTTGAACACCCAAGTGAATTTATCTCAAGAGATATCCCATTAATATTCAGCTTGTTAAAAAAATCCATCAGCATCACAATAAGTTCCCCATCTATGTATGGAGAACTGCTACCAAAGACCTCTACATTTACCTGATGAAATTGCCTTTGCCTGCCCTTTTGAGGCCTTTCATAGCGAAACATTGGCCCAATTGTGAAGAATTTAGAGATATTCTCTTTTGCATATATCTTGTTTTCAATGTATGCTCGAACCACTCCAGCAGTGGCCTCTGGCCGAAGAGATAAACTCCTTCCTTTTCTGTCTAAAAAAGAAAACATCTCCTTTTGCACCACATCTGTTTCATCTCCTATGGAGCGAGCAAACAACTCGGTTCTCTCTAAAATAGGAGTCCTCATCTCAACAAAACCATATAAAGGGAATATTTCCCTTGCTACTTTTTCAATAAATGAATATTTTTCTATTTCTGGCGGATATAAGTCACTAAAACCTTTAATCTTTTTTATCATAACAACCCATTTCAATTTTTAAATTAATTACAACCAAACTTCCTTTACGTTAAAAAACAATAAAATACCCTCTTAAGGGAGGCAAACCCCTTAAAAACAATAGGCTAATAATCTATCCCTTATAAAATGTCAAAAAGAATGGATGGCAGCCTTAAGTTGTTAATTTGGACTAAATCTGTTTGGTATTATTGGATTTTATATTGAGATTAGCCCTTAACAATTCTAAAATGCAATCTGCAGTTCAATGAAGAAATTGCTATAGCCTTAGTTGGTAAATTTTGCATAAACTTGATATTAAATATTACAAGAATCTCTGCATTCACAACTTATTTGAGATAGGGCGTAGAGGATTCGTTTTTCTTTTTCTAGCCGTCTATTATCCATGGTAAATTCAGAACATCTATCTAAAAGGTTCAAGATATCCTGCCAGGTTGGAAATTTTTCATATGGGCCTTGAGATAGGATTTCCCCATCCTTTGCACATACTAACATAAATTTTTTTGTATCTGTAACAATTGAAAAACGGGCAGGACCTCCTTCTATTAACCTAGCCAGGGAAACCGCTTCTCTTATATATGTCTCTATTTCTCCTGCACAAAACAAAATTATCGCAAGGGGCTTGTTTTCTAAAAAAATGACAAAATCAATATTCCTCACAAACTCTTTTTGATCCACATTAAAGATTATTGGCAGTTTTGATTTTATCTGGTCTTTAGGATATGATTTCTCTTCAACCATTATTTTTACAATATCCTGCCTTATGTCTTCATAAGTAGTAGCATCTATATCTTTTCCAGTAAGATAATCCTTTATTTTAAAACCAAGTTTTACCTCATGCATATATATTCTTTCCTTTTTTTTCTTCTCTGTTTTTCAAGATACATGGCGTTATCAGCATCCCTAAACAACTTATTGTTCTCTAATTTATTGTTTGAACTTACAGCATATCCCATTGATATACTTATCTTAAATTTTTCTTTTTTATTCTTATTAAATTTAGAAATCGCATCATTAATCCTTGAAATGACTTTTTTTACTGCCTTTTCATCACTCTTTGGCAATATTATCCCAAATTCGTCACCCCCAAGCCTTGCCACAACATCAGATTTCCTCACATTAGATTTTAATATCTCTGCACATGCCTTAATATATTCATCCCCCATCTTATGCCCAAATGTATCATTTACATACTTTAATCCATCAAGGTCAGCAATAATTAAAGCCACAGGAAGACATCTACTATTTTCAAGTCTGTTAAATTCTTCTTCAAAATAGTACCTATTATACAGACCTGTCAATGGATCGTGGAAACTTATAAATCTCAATTTCTCTTCCAGTCTTTTCCTTTCTGAAATATCCAATAAAGAGGCCAAAAAATTTCCATCTGGCAAAAGAGTTACTATTATCAATACATCTTTCTTATTTTTATTTCTGTCTATAAATGTAAATTCATACATTGAAGGTACACTTTCTGGATCAATTTGTCTTTTTTGTTGATACTCTAACATCCTGGGTAGATCTTTCTCATCAACAAATTTAGCCCATTCAAGCTTTCCTATTATTTCTTCTCTATTGTAGCCGGATAATTCCTCAAAGGCCTTATTGGCATCAACTATTTTATATCCGTCGACTATTATTGTAGGTGACGCTGATCCCTCAAATAGTGTCCTGTAATATTCCTCCCGTTTTTCTAACTCTTTTTTTATTTCACGTTCCCTAGTTACATCCCTAACTATCCCTCTGAATCCTATTTTTTCGCCTTTTTCATTGTACATTAAATCAACAGAGGTCTCTACAACTATCTTCTTTCCTTTCTTAGTCTTAATCTTCCAATCAAAGAATGTAACTGGCTTTCCTTCCCTATATACCTTATTGAAGACTTTATAGACCTTCTTTGCATCTCCTGGCTCAGAGTATTCTCTGTTGTTCATCCCAATTAGCTCTTTTTTTGGGTAGCCAAACATCTTTGCCAGGGCATCATTGACATATAAAAAGTTCCCTGCAATATCTACTTCAAAATATCCGAGATTTGATGTCTCTAAAACTCTACGCAAAGACTCTTCTTGTCGCTTTAGTTCGATTTCCATCTTTTTCCTATCTGAAATATCCAATACCTGCCCTAAAATGCATCTCTCTCCGCCAATATCCACCAGAGAAAAATGACCCTCCATATATATTTCACTTCCATCCTTATTTATTGCCTTGAACTCATATTTAGGAAGGGCCCCTTTTTGTCTAAATCGTTTATCGACCTGACCAAGCATAAATTCTCTAAATTCTGGATGGACTAATTTCGTCCATTCCATATTCAAAAGCTCATCTCTACTATACCCACTTATTTCACAAACCTTTTTATTAACGTACCTAAAAAATCCATCCGTGCCCACCAGATAGATGGCCAAAGGTGAATTTTCGGCCAGAGCTTCAAAATCTGTAAATTTTGTTTTTCTATCTGTCATACTTTTTTGCTTTATTTTTTAATTTTACACTTATAACCACTGAGCTAAACTCGCCGC
>JAMOQN010000126.1 GCA_027063985.1 Desulfohalobiaceae bacterium | reverse complement strand
CAAAATTTAGTGTTTAATTAGCGGAGCTAATAGGCGCGTAGCTCAGGGGGAGAGCACTTGCTTGACGCGCAAGGGGTCAGGAGTTCAAATCTCCTCGCGCCTATTTATATAAATAGGGAGGCTTGAGCTAGGCCTCCCTATTTAGATTTTTAGGGAGGTAAAAAATTGCAAATTTTTATAGATAAAAATAGCGTGGAAGTTGAAAAGGGAGCCACTATATTTGATGCTTTAAATAAAGTCTATTCAAAAGGGAAATTAAAAAATATCATTGCCTGCAAAATAAATGGAATACCAGCAGATTTATCTGATACAATTGATACAGACGGTGCAAAAATAGAACCTATTTTAATTAATTCACAAGAAGGTCTGGAAATATTAAGGCATTCAACTGCCCATCTAATGGCTCAAGCTGTAAAAAGACTGTTTCCAAACGCAAAGGTTGCAATAGGCCCTGCAATTGAAGATGGTTTTTACTATGACTTTGATGTGGAGTCTCCATTCACTCCTGAAGATTTAGAAAAAATTGAAGAAGAGATGGAAAAACTTGCTCAGCAAGACATAAAGATAGAAAAGAAAATTTTCGATAAAAACGAGGCAAAAAAGCTCTTTCTTGAAAGAAATGAAACTTATAAGCTGGAATTATTGGATGAGATAGAAGATAACAAGGTGTCTGTATATATTCAGGATGATTTTGTTGATCTCTGCAGAGGTCCACATGTACCATCAACATCATATATAAAGGCATTTAAACTCCTCTCCATTGCTGGGGCTTATTGGAGGGGAGATGAGAAGAATAAGATGCTCCAGCGCATATATGGAACCTCATGGCCCAGCAAAAAGGAATTAAAAAAATATTTAAATATGCTGGAAGAGGCCAAAAAGAGGGATCATAGAAAATTAGGAGTACAATTAGATCTTTTTAGTTTTAGCGATGAAGTGGGTCCAGGTATGCCCATATTTCATCCAAAAGGCGCCCTTGTTAGGACTATTTTAGAAGATTTTGAGGTAAAAGAACATTTAAAAAGGGGATATCAGCTTGTTAGAGGGCCGCAGTTGCTCAGGAAACAACTTTGGGAAAAATCTGGTCACTATGACAATTACAGGGAAAATATGTATTTTACAAAGATAGATGAGCAGGAATATGGATTAAAACCCATGAACTGTTTGGCCCATATGCTCATCTATAAATCAAAAATACGTAGCTATAGAGACCTGCCAATCAGGTATTTTGAGCTGGGAAAAGTAAACAGGCATGAAAAATCAGGTGTACTCCATGGACTGCTAAGGGTCAGAGAATTTACCCAGGACGATGCGCACATAATCTGCAGACCAGACCAACTCTTGGATGAAATCGTAAATATCTTACAATTTGTGCAGGACGTAATGACACTTTTTGGTTTTGAATATGAAGTGGAAATATCCACAAGGCCAGAAAAATCAATTGGCTCTGATGAAGATTGGGATAGGGCAACTAAAGCACTTCAACAGGCATTGGAACATATTGGCATGGAATACGGAATATGTCCTGGAGAAGGGGCATTTTATGGGCCAAAAATAGATGTTAAATTAAAAGATGCGTTAAATAGAAAATGGCAATGTGCCACAATCCAATGTGACTTCACCCTACCTGCCCGTTTTGATCTCACATATATTGGTGAAGATGGCAAAAAACACAGACCAGTTATGCTTCACAGGGTGATTTTGGGTGCAATAGAGAGATTTTTGGGGGTCCTCATAGAACACTATGCAGGAGCCTTCCCAACCTGGCTATCACCTGTTCAGGCAAGGATATTAAATATAACAGATGAACAACTTAACTATTGTGAAAAAGTTTATAATAGGTTAAGAGATGCTGGTATTCGAGTTGAAATGGATTCGAGGAATGAAAAATTAAATCTAAAGATACGCGAGGCGCAACTGGAGAAAATTCCATATATATTGGTTGTTGGAAACAAAGAAGTAGAAGATGAGACAGTAAATGTAAGGCTTAGGGGAAATAAAACCCTTGGGCCTAAAAAAATAGAAGAAGTGGTAGAGTTAATTAAGAAAGATTGCATGGAACCTTTTAAAAGGGGAGGGATGAGCTATAGCTTCGCCTGTTAAAGCAAGACGGAATGAACAAATTAGAGCACCTAAGGTGCGGGTAGTGGATGCCTCTGGGAAACAGCTTGGTATATTAGATACAAAGGAGGCTCTCAATTTAGCCTATGATCAGGGCCTGGACTTGGTGGAAGTTGCTCCACAGGCAGATCCGCCAGTATGTAAAATAATGGATTATGGTAAATATGTTTACCAGCAACAAAAAAAGGCTCAAGAGGCCAAAAAAAAGCAGGTTCAGGTTCAATTAAAAGAAGTTAAATTAAGGCCCAAGACTGATGACCATGACCTGAATACCAAAATGAATCATATTAGACGTTTTTTGACTAAGGGTGATAGATGTAAGGTCTCTATCTTTTTCAGGGGCAGGGAAGTAATACACAAGCATCAAGGTGAGGAGATGTTAAAGTACATTATTGAAGAGCTTGAAGATATAGCCAAGATTGAACAGGGGCCAAAATTTGAGGGTAAAAATATGTTTGTTATCTTTGCTCCAAAGGCTGCAAAGAGTGCAAAAAAATAATGATAAAATATATTTTAGTGGAGGTCATATGCCAAAATTAAAGACACATAGGGGTGCTGCCAAAAGGTTTAAGGTAACAGGATCTGGAAAAATTAAGAGGAGAAAAGCATATCACAGTCATATCCTGACAAAAAAAAGTGCCAAGAGGAAGAGAAATTTGAGGAAGCCAGCACTTGTGGATTCAGCCAATCTAAAGGCAATAAAAAGAGTGTTGGGCATATAAAACTTATGACACCAATTCTGGAGGTATAAATAAATGAGAGTTAAGGGTGGATATGTTACAAGAAGACGCCATAAAAAACTTCTAAAGATGGCCAAGGGCTTTAGAGGAGCTAGAAGTAAGGTATATAGGGTAGCAAAAAACGCTGTTTTTAAGGCCCTTACAAATTCCTATGCACACCGAAAGAAAAGAAAAAGGGATTTTAGAAGGCTCTGGATTATGAGGATTAATGCTGCTGCCAGAGAACATGGCCTATCATACAGCAAATTTATCTATGGATTAAAAGAAAACAACATTGAGTTAAATAGAAAGGTGTTGGCACACATGGCTGTTACGGACAAGGAAGGTTTTGCAAAATTAGCAGAAATAGCAAAAACAAAGGTGTAGAAAATTGGCCAGAGACTTAAAAAATTTTTTGGATAAATTAGAATCTATAAAAAATAGTCTATCTGAAGAAATTAATAAAATTACTACATCTTCTGAATTAGACCAGATCCGAATAAAGTTTCTGGGTAGAAAAGGGGAGCTCGCTAAGGTAATGAAGGGACTCCCCCACTTACCAAAAGAATATAAGCCCGAGGCAGGAAAGGTCGCAAATAAAATAAAAAATGTTATTACAAATCTAATAGAGCAGAAGCAACTGGAATTAGAAGAACAAGGAGCAAAAAGGGGACAAATAGACATTACCCTGCCTGGAAGAGAACAATTTATTGGCTCTCTACATCCTATAACAATAACTATTCAAGAAATTTGCTCAGTATTTAAATCATTGGGCTTTGAAATTGTAACAGGACCTGAAATAGAAACCGACTTTTATAATTTTGAGGCCCTAAATATCCCAAAGGATCATCCTGCCAGGGATATGCAGGATACCCTGTATATTTCTGAAAATATACTTTTAAGGACCCATACATCGCCCCTGCAGGTAAGGACAATGTTAAAGACCACTCCACCTGTTGCAGCTATTGCACCAGGAAAGGTGTACAGGAGGGATTCAGATCTTACCCATTCCCCCATGTTCCATCAAATTGAGGGATTTTTAGTTGATAAAGATGTAAATATGGGAGACCTTAGGGGTACACTCACATATTTTGTTCAGCATATTTTTTCCAGTGACACAAAGGTCAGATTTAGACCCAGCTTCTTCCCATTTACAGAACCCAGCGCAGAGGTGGATATAAGTTGTGTAATTTGTAATGGTTCTGGTTTTGTTAATGGGTCACCTTGCAGGGTGTGTAAACAAACTGGATGGGTAGAAATCCTTGGGTGTGGTCTTATAGACCCTGAAGTGTTTAAAGCAGTATCCTATGACCCAGAAAAATATTCAGGTTTTGCATTTGGACTAGGGGTTGAAAGGGTGGCAATGTTAAAATATGGGATCAATGACCTTAGAATATTCTTTGAAAACGACATAAGATTCCTTAACCAGTTTACAGACTTTCCAGTGTAAAACACCTAACTATGCATAAGTACAAATTTTACTTATTCTCTTAACTTTAAGAAATAACTGTTAAATCCTCACATAAAGGATCAGATATGTATCTAAGTGTCAAATGGTTAAAAGAATTTACCCCATATGATGGAGATATAGATAAACTTGCCCATGTGCTCACAATGGTGGGGCTTGAGGTTGAAGAAATATTAAATCCCTTTGAAGAAATTGAAGATATAGTGGTCGGTTATGTAGCAGAATGTGAAAAACACCCAAATGCAGATAAACTAAAGGTGTGCAAAGTTGATATAGGAAAGGGAGAACTTTTACCTGTTGTTTGTGGCGCACCAAATGTGGCAAAGGGACAGTATGTTGCTTTTGCCCCTGAGGGTTCAACCCTTCCAGGGGGACTCAAGATAAAAAAGGCAAAATTAAGGGGAGAAATATCCCTTGGAATGATCTGTTCAGAAAGGGAGTTGGGACTATCCGATGATCATTCAGGAATAATGGTCTTGGACTCAGTGTATGAGCCTGGTACAAAATTAATCGATGCCCTGGATTTGGACACAAAAGTATTTGATATTGGAATCACTCCCAATAGAGGGGACTGTTTAAGTGTTCTTGGAATAGCCAGAGAGGTCTCTGCATATTTTGAGCTTCCTTTAAATCTACCAAAGACAAATATTGAAAAAGTAGAAATAGACAAACTTGCACATATTGATATTGAGATTCAAGACCCTGAAGATTGCCCCCTTTACGCAGCAAGAATAATTGAGGGAGTAAAGATAAAACAAGCACCTTCCTGGATGAGATATAGATTAGTTGCAATGGGACTAAGGCCAATTAATAACATAGTTGATGTTACAAACTATGTTTTATTAGAATTTGGTCATCCTTTACATGCCTTTGACAAGGATCTGCTCAAAGGTAATAAAATACGCGTAGCAAGACCAGATAATAAACTAAATTTCAAGACCTTAGACGGACAAGAAAGGGAAATTACACAAGAAGACTTACTAATCTGGGACGCAGAAAATCCCGTAGCCCTTGCTGGAATCATGGGCGGGTACGACTCTGAGATAAACAATAACACCAAAAATGTCCTTCTTGAATGCGCTCTATTCAACCCATCTAGGATCAGAAGAACAGCCAGGAGACTGGGTATCTCCTCTGAGGCAGCATACAGATTTGAAAGGGGAGTGGATCAACTAGGAGCAGACAGGGCAATTGATCGCGCAGCATATTTAATAGCCAGATTTAGTGGTGGATCTATCTTAAAAGGTATTATAAAGAATGAGCCTAAAAAATTCCAACACAAATCCATATTGTTCAGACCAAAAAGGGCAATCTCATTGCTCTGTATTGATGCCAAGACTGAATATTGCACAAATATACTAAGGAGACTTGGATGCCAGATAACTTCTGTAGATGACGAAAAGGTCAAGGTAATCCCTCCAAGTTTTAGACTTGACCTGGAGAGAGAAATTGACCTTGTTGAAGAGGTAGGTAGGATCTATGGACTTGAGAATGTCCCTGCCACCCTGCCACGAATTTCCAAATCCTTTGAAAAATTACAAGTATCTGCAGGTGCAGATTACAATTTTTTGTGCAAGATAAAACAGTGGGCAAGGGGAATAGGGCTGCAGGAATGTATTACCTACAGTTTTGTTGACAAGGACGAGCTCATCAGTCTTGGAGAAACAGAGGATAAGATGGTACCTGTTGCAAATCCCTTATCCAAAGACCAGGACACAATGAGGACATACACAATAACAGGTCCACTCAAGGCGATTAAAACCAATGTGGACAGGTTAAATAGAGATCTCCACTTTTTCGAAGTTGCAAAGTCCTTTATACGGGATGAGAAAAGTGAAACTGGGGTGTTGGAAAAAAATAGACTGGCAATTGCCCTATACGGTAAAAGAGAGCCAAACCATTGGTCCAGTGAAGTAAAACATGTTGATTTTTATGATATAAAAGGCATTGTTGAACACCTCTTCTCTACACTTAATCTTAGATCCCAATTACAATTTAAGAAAACAGAAAAATATCCATTTTTAGATATTCAGGCAGAGGTGTACCTAGACACCACGCATGTTGGATTTATTGGGTCATTACAAAATAAATTAAAAAAGTCCTATCATATAAAAAGTGATGTATATGTCGCAGAGTTGTTTTTAGATGAAATTTATCAATTGGTGGAAAAAAGGAAGATTAAATTTAAAAATTGGTCAAAATACCCACCAGTTTATAGAGACATGACCATTGTGTGCCCAGAAGAACTCACATACGAAACTATTAAAAACACATTGGAACAGAGCAAATCCAAAATATTGGAACAAGTTAATTTAATAGATCTATACACACCCAAAGACAAGAACGAAAAAAGGATAACCCTTAGAATGACTTACAGACATCCAGAAAAAACACTTACAGATAAGGAAGTTGACAAAGTGCATGGAGAGCTCGGAAAATACATCCTAGAAAAATTACCAGTTAGATTTCCTTAATTCGTCACGACTAAACAAATATGTTTGGGTGAGGTAGGATGGAAAAACTAGGCCGCAGATACTACAAAATAGGTGAAGTGGCCAAAGTCGTAGGTGTTGAACCATATGTACTCAGATTCTGGGAAGGAGAATTCAATCAAATAAAAACCATTAGGACCAAGGGAGGTCAGCGCCTGTATCCAAGGGAAACAGTAAGTACCATATTAAAAATAAAACGACTGTTGTATGACAAGGGTATGACCATAGAGGGTGCTAAAAAAAAATTGATGGATGAAGAGAGATGGAATCTGGCCATTAAAGAAATCAAAGATGGCTTAATTGAGATAAAAAAAATGTTGTGTTTGGGAGGCGAGAACTGACGCAAAAGTATATATAAAAAAGGCTCACCTGTTGATGAGCCTTTATCCTTCTTGAGTTTTTCCCTTTATCTAAATCTCAAATAACATCTCAAGGTCTTCTCTTGTCAATGACCTCCAATGATCCTGGCCTGGAATTATTGCCTCTGCAACACCCTTTTTCTTTTGCTGTAGTTGCAAGATCTTTTCTTCCACTGTATTTTCGCATATGAGCTTGTAAGAAAACACTTTCTTTGTCTGGCCTATTCTATGGGTCCTGTCTGTAGCCTGGCTCTCCACTGCAGGATTCCACCATGGATCATAATGAATTACATAATCAGCAGCTGTTAGATTAAGACCAGTACCTCCAGCTTTTAAGGAAATCAGAAAGATTGGAATTGATGGATCATTATTGAACCTCTCAACTTGTTCAAACCTGTCTTTACTAGACCCATCAAGATAGGCAAATGGAATTTTATTCATTTGTAGCCACGCCCTGATAATGTGCAACATCTGTACAAACTGAGAGAACACAAGAACTTTATGCCCATCTTCAATTATCCCTGTAACCAAATCCTTAAATGCCTCAAACTTTCCAGAAGGCATATTTGTATTTATACCAGGCATATCTAACTTGAGCAGCCTTGGATGGCAGCATATCTGTCTTAATTTTAATAAGGCATCCAATATGGACATCTGCGCCTTTGCAAGTCCTTTTTCCTCCACATTTTTTAGCACCTGTTCTTTTAATCTCTTGGCCAAAGCTGCGTAAAGCTCTTTTTGTTCGTCGATTAAGGCTGCGTAGTATACATGCTCTACCTTTGGTGGAAGTTCCTTTACAACCTCTTTCTTGGTTCTGCGCAGGATAAATGGTTTTACCCTTGCCCTTAGGTAATTTAAGGCCTCTTCATCTCCATCCTTAATGGGTTTTACCACACTTTTTTGAAAAGAGTGCTGAGAACCCAAAAATCCAGGCATTAAGAATTCAAATAAGGACCAGAGTTCAAATAGATTATTTTCTATTGGTGTTCCAGAAAGACACACTTTAAACTTTGTTTTTAGTTTTCTAACTGACCTTGCTGTAATTGTATTGGGATTTTTTATATTTTGGGCCTCGTCTAATATAATTGAACTATATTCATATTTTAACAAGTGGTCTAAATCTCTTCTGATCAAAGCATATGTGGTAAGTACTATATCCATGTGTGGTATCTTTTTAAACAGAGGCTCTCTTTTTGCGCCATAAATCACCAATGTTTTCATATGGGGTACAAATTTCTCTATCTCCTTTTGCCAGTTGGGAAGCACCGAGGTAGGTACAATTATTAAATTAGGCCCACTTCCACCCTTTTCCTTCACGTGCTGAAGTAAAGCCAGGGTCTGCAAGGTCTTACCTAAACCCATTTCATCTGCTAAAATTCCGCCAAAACCATATTCTCTTAAAAAGTTCAAAAAGCTAACACCTTGTAGCTGGTATGGACGCAATGTGGCATTTAGATTTTTTGGATGTTCTATCTGTTCTATCTTCTCAAAGTTATGTATCCGTTCCTTTAGACTGTTCCAAAATGTATTGGATT
>JAMOQN010000125.1 GCA_027063985.1 Desulfohalobiaceae bacterium | reverse complement strand
CATAAAATTTTCTGTCTTGTTTTGAAAATACACCCTTTTTAACAAGAAAAGGATAAGTCACAAAGGCCCTTGTAAGGTTCATTGTTTTCATTGTTGCCACATCATTAATAATCTTGACAGTAAGATTTACAATTACAGACATATTTTCTGCAAAACTCCTGTCAATATAATCCACTATTTCTTTTAACTTCTTAGCTTTTTTTATGTTTTCCGCCGTTACATTTAAAGAGGATAATGCTTGTTTATATAACTTATTCTGCAAGGCCTTTTTAACCTTTAACCTCTTCTCCAAATTTGACTTTTGCTTTTTAAGGGCAGCTTTTTGGGCACTTTTTAAAGATTTATCCTTTAATTTTGCCTTAACAGTTTCAAGGTCTGCTTTTAGAATCATAATTTCGTCATCTATCCTCTGGATCTTAGATCTAATTGAAGGAGATAACAGGGAATAAAATACCTCTTTAAATGTACCTAGTTGTTCACCTTTAACTGCTCTAAAACATTTGATCTCAACAGGAAGATCTGCCCAATTTTTAATGCCACCACGTCTATAGAGATACCTTGTCAACATAAATTCAGTTGGTCTGTTAAAAAAGTCACATTTTCTTTTGTAGTAATAGGAATGTTTGATTTTTTTACAGATTCTGCTGCCGTAATATGCATCATTATACTTTTTTATATAGTAATAACAATTACAACCAAATGGGACATATGAGAGGACTGATTTTGCGTGTTCAAATTCAATACCTAAGTTCTCACACCCTTTTATAAACATCCGAGAACCCATTGCACCTAAAGCACTATAAAATATATTTCCACTAGACATTGACACAATACTGGCGGCATAAAGATCTACGTTATAAACGCGATAAAAAGAAAAATCCCTTTTTAGCAACTTCTTTAGACAATCATTGTATTTTGCCCTACGTTTCTTTTCTTTTTCTGTTAAATGAATCGTATGATAATAGCTATTTAGGATTTCGGGCCAGTTGTCTTCATAAGACACTGGCATACGTTCTAGCATAAACTGGTTAAGCTTTACCATTGCAGCAATTTCATTTGCCAGAGTAATGTCTATTTCTGCCTCTATGAGGGGGTTCTTATTCTTTGCCCCCTCTTTTCCTGCCATAATATTGGCAACATTACCTGCTGTCATAAGACCACCAGTAGCGCATCCACCCATGAATAAAACCAAAATTACTATTAATAATTTTCTAATACTCATTAACTAATCTCCTCCTCTACAGATTTAAACTTACTTAGTTGATTAAAAGATTAATAACCTGTAGGTGTCTTAAACTCTTCCAATAATCTCTTGGTCTTTTTTTGTCTCTTTGCTGCAGAAAATGCAGTATTTAATTCATAGGATACATCCCCCATGGCCTTTTGAATGTCCGTATCTCCAGGTTTCAACATAGCTGCCCTGCGATAATATTTAAGTGCTTTGGTTAAATATTGTTGCTGGGTATTCATATCATTGGCATTATTCCAGGCCATACACTCTAGTGCCACCCCGGTATTGTAAAGCACATTTACATCCTTACAAGCAGGGCTATCAGCAATTGGTTTTAACACCTCATACGCCCCTATACAATTTCCCGCATTTATCATATCAGCAGCACCTTTGGCCATTCCGCTCATTCCTTTAACTGGTCTGAGTGTTGTTGACTTAACTGGAACAAATTGCCTCACTACTCGTCTAACAGCCTCTTTAATAAGCTTTTCTTTTATTCTCAAAACAGAAGGAAGCTTATCCTTTCTGTATGCAGGCTGGACATAGGTCTTTTCTATTAAAATTGGATCAGCCGTAGAACACTCTAGCATTCCAGCTTGTCTCACTGAAAAATTTGCCTGGAATACACCGTAGCGCTTTACTACACCACCTTGAGTTTTTGTAGTAACATAAAAGTTTACGACCCTAATACTGAGGTCTGGATATTCACCTTCCATTGAAGATACAGTAATAGGATTTATAAACCTTGTTTCTCCAAGTACTGCCCTGGCAAATTGGGCTATTAGATATTTGTCTTGTTTAGATACATTTCCACTAATAGTGTCCGCTCCTACATACATATAAGAAATGCCACTATCCCCACCAGAAGAGCACACAAGCCCTTCTTTCACTGTATTGGGGTGATATACATTAACCAATGCACCCCTTGAGCTCACCTGAGTGGTTGCACAACCAGTGGCAAAAATGAAAATTAATATAAAAGCAAGCCAGTTTTTTTTCATGGTTAATACCCTCCTCCTGCACCAGAATAAGTTCCTTCAAATATGACCCTTGCCCCAGAGACTTCTGCTGGAATTAACCCAAGAGCCTTTTTCTTAAAACTCCTCCTTAGGATTCGTCTAACTGATGTTGGATCAGCTTCACTAAAGATCTCAACCTCCATGTAACTTCCTGTTTGTCTTGAAATCCTGTATCTCCAACCCAGCTCTTCTAATACATCTTCAACTTTATCTTGCTGATTGATACTTATATTTCTGAGAATCAACATAACAAACTTGGCCCTTGCGCCACTAAAACGTCTCACTATTTTACCAATTAGACGATCTACCACTCTTGGACCAATCTTTATAGCTACCCTTGCGATCCCGTCCTGCAGGCCATATTCTCCGCCTCTGGTTATGGTCTTGCCCCTATCCTGTACATTGGCAAAAAGCTCACCTGTAGTACAATCATACGCTTTTAGAGTAAGTGTTGCATAGATGAGATAATACCCATCACTGGTAGGCCTTTTCCCTGCGTCAAAACTTACAATAACGACTGCATCTCCAGTTTCCTGTCTAGCAATATTTATTGCAGTTTCTTCATCTACAACCATCTCAGCAGCGCGTCCCCTGATCCTCTTTAACTGGGACGGCAAAAATACTCTAAATCCCTTACCAGACAACCTGTCCTCAATTAAATCCATAACCGATTGTACTGCCTTTGAGTCATATGGTAGATCCAATCCTGTCCTGGGCTTATACAAAACCACAACCTTTCTTTCATCAAATTTGGTTTCTTGAAATGTACGCTGAAACCGTGGATCCTCCATGAACTGGTTCACTGCGTTCTTTAATTTAAAGTCATCTAAAACAACATTTAATTTTACTTTATAAACCTCAGTTACAGGATCTTTACCTTCTGCAATTACATTATAACTTTTTACATAACCGGCACTTGCTGAGGTAATCCGATCATAAATCAATTTTCCTTGAGAAACATTGGATGTTGAAGTAACCAGTGAGCCAAGAGCCTCTTCTATTGCTGCCCTGATACCATTATTAATAGCAGCCTGTCTTGTTTGTCCTTCCCCAATAGCAACAATAGTCCTTGCTAGTAAGGGTGAACCAATCAATAAAAAGACCAACACACCCATAAAAATAGATTTACTCTTCATAACAACTCCTCCTTTTACTTTATTTTTATTCAAAAAATACCTTCATTGACTGTAATGTGGGATTTTTGGGATTTAATTTAAGCCCTTTTTCCAGCAATTTTTTTGCTTTTTCCTTTTTATTAATCTGGAGAAAATACCTTATTCCTATCTGGTAAATACGTGTTTCATAGGGATATTTTTCTATAGCCTTATTTATAACCATTTCAATTGATGGATCCTGAATCATTGAAAGGGAATATATGTAATAAATATATATAGTCGCATTTGAATAAATTGGAACTACTTTTTTAAAGATCTCCACTGCTTTGCCATAATTGCCCTTATTTAAAAAAGAAATCGCTTCTTGAGCCCTATTTTTTGCCTCGTTAATCAACTCTTTCATGGTGATCTCTTTTCCATGAGGGTATGGATCTGACAAGAATGAGACCACCTCTACATCCCCTTTAAGGCGAAATTCTGAAGGGTTGTTTGATCCTAAGAAATTTGACTTTATTTTTATGGGAATTTTAGTTTCAATATTTATATTATTATCAATAAAATTGTTATATGCCATGTCAATATTTCCTCTATTAATTTTTATAGCTAACTTATTTCTTTCAAAGTTACAATTAGTTATTTTTACCTTGCCATCCTTTATTATTAGAGCTGTATTAAGTTCTCTAAATTGGGAATTTGAAACCTTGGCCTGATCTATTGATTCTATAATTAATCCGGCATATCCTTTTAAAATATACAAATTTTCAGCATCAACATTCCCCTTTACATAAATATGGGATATGCCTTGAATTTTGAGTTTAGACATTGCCAAAGTGCCAGTTTCATCTACCAAGATCTTTTTTGTACTGTTGGAATTATTTCCATGGATAAAACTTGATTTTATAGTTAAATTACCCTGGACTTTTAATGTGGAGTTTTCTCTAAATTCAATAT
Source organism: Desulfohalobiaceae bacterium (assembly GCA_027063985.1). Lineage (GTDB taxonomy): Bacteria > Desulfobacterota > Desulfovibrionia > Desulfovibrionales > Desulfothermaceae > Desulfothermus. The sequence goes on along the minus strand of JAMOQN010000125.1, from coordinate 8,251 downwards.
CCACATTTGGCCCTATCACAACATTTGAGCCAAAGGGTATAGTAGTTGTTCCATTAATAAAATATTTTCCTTTATTTATATTTGAAACAATTATATCAGGCAATTTTTTTTCAATAAAAACTGGAAGGGCAAGTGGTCCTATTTGAACAGGTTTTGACTTATTCCCTACCTTATCCACACTTACAATCCTATAAAAATAATCCTCGCCAGTTTTTATACTGGTGTCAGTCCATGAGAAATCTGACACTTCTGCTATTTTTTTGTAATCAGATAATGGCTTGTTACTCCTGTAGATCTCAAATTTAGTTGTGTCAGTATCAGTGGTGGTCCACTTAAGGACTATTGAATCCTTGTTTATAACAGAAGATAGGTCTTTAATTTCTTTAGGAGGAATACCATCAATACGAACAAGGGGGGAAGATTCCATCCAATCACGCCTCTCGCCTTGCTCATTTTCAAGATGGACATAAATTATACCCCTTTTTAAGGAATCTCCTTCACGCACTATATACATTCCCTTATATATCCCATTTTGGACCTCTGCCATTGGCACCTTTTTAATAAGAGGGTCAATATCAAAATAGGCCTTGCCTCCTGGTGTTCCTTCTAACCCCACCATAATCTTATCACCGATCTTAAAAGTAGAATTATATACATTTGTTACCACTCTAAGGATCTTAGGCTTTTTTGCAGCACTAGAAAAAGTTGGTATTAAACTGGATATCTTAAATGCCCAATCAAAAATTACATTTTTTATATTTACATTTCCTTCACTACTGACAACTGATGATACCACTGTAGCAATAGCTCCTAATGGATCGGTTGCTATGGACAATTTTTTTCTCGTTGCAGTTTCTCGCCAACAACCCAATTTTTTTTCTTGAGTATACAAACAAATTTCTCCATCCATTTTATAATACTGAGCAAAGGCAATATTAAAACTTGACAGCCTATATACACTAATTGTCAATATTCCATCGAGATCTGGATTCTTTTTTAAAATTTTTTTTAGTTTTTTATAATTGGGACTTTTGGAAAAATTAATATCACCCTTTAACCTAGAGACTACATACCCTTTGCCTGACATATAATTTTTAACCACATTTCTCACCAAACCAAGGGCTGAGAGTTCTATCTTTTTTTGAGACATTGGTATTGGACCAATTATTGCGATCTTTCTTGGCAATTCTTTCTCAGGAATAAAAACAACATTTTGATTTGCACAAAATCCAATAGATACAGTAGAAAATAAGAGAATTAAAATGACAGATGGAAGCCTCATGGTAATTCCCCTTTGACAATTTATTACGGTTATAAATAAATTTACCTAAACAGAATTCAATGAAAATGATATCCCTCACATTTTTTATGTGTTGACAGGCATAACAGACTTTTATAGCGTAAATGTGAGTCCACAAACCTTTTTAACAAAATATAGTAGGTGGTGCAATGAAAAAACTAATACTTGCTGTTTTAATATTTATTATGATTTTTTGCTCTATAGAGACACTTTACGCAAGCTCTTGTAATAACTCAACGCTGAAAACCTTAAATAAACATCTTCCCCAGCCCTTACCTCCAGGAATCAAAATAATATCCCAAAAAATGGTTTCTGGACTTTGCGAAACAATTGTGGAGTTTAGGGGCAGAGACATACCTTTTTATTCCACAGAAGACTTTGTTATAGTTGGACAAATGTTTAAAAATAAAAAAAACATCCCAGCAGAGGAATTGGAGTTAATAGTAAAAAATTTATTTTTAAAACACAAAAAACAGCTGGATAAACTTTCTGTCTTTAACTACTCTCCTTTAAACAAAAAAACAAAGCATACAATATATTTTTTTACAGATCCACTTTGCCCATATTGCCACAGGGCTGTTGAAAGGATAAAAGAACTGGCAAAAGATACCAATTCTGAAATAAAGGTTATTTTGTATTCAGTCCATCTGCCTCAGGGAAACAGGGAGATTGAGAAGGTAATTTGTAGTAATATGGATTTAGATACTTATATAAATACAAATTTCCCCTTAAAAAAACAAGTCAAAACATGCGATAGGGCGAAAAAGCTAATAGAGGGTGTTGTTAAATTGGCAGAAGACCTTAAGGTAAATTCTGTTCCCACTTTTTTCTTAGAAGACGGCACTAAAATTATTGGGGCAAATACAACAAGGATTAAAAAAGCAATATTGAATAATAGAGGTTCTCAACAAAAATAAGTCAGATCTACTTTAGATAAAACAGACCTACCCACAGCATGTATATTACATATTCTTCCACATATCTTCATCATTAAAACATTTTTCTACATCATCCATATAATGTTGTGCATCCTTTTCAACGTCTCTATCGTCCTTTTCAGAATTTAAAACTTCATTATAGTATTCGTGTTGGATAAGTAGGCTCATTATTTCATTTGTTCCTGTCCATATCTGAGTAAGTCTAATGTCCCTTATGAACCTTTCAATTGGGTATATATCAGTATAACCAATACCCCCCATGATCTGCATGGCTTTATTTGCTACATCCCACGCTGCATCAGTAGCAAATTTTTTAGCTTCACTAACAAGTCTTCTAGAGTTTGGTGCATTATTATCAACTGCCTTTGCTGCCATATATACAATAGCCCTAGCAGCGTCTAACTTTGTTATTGCATCGCTCACCATAAAGCTCACTGCTTGATACTTTCTTATGGGTTTTCCAAAGGCAAAACGTCTATCACTATATCTTACAGCAACATCTAAAGCTGCTCTGGCCATACCCAAACAAGCTGCTGCTGACGTAAGTCTTTCAGGAATCATCATCTGGTGAAAGACTAAAGCTCCACCATGAAGGGGACCAATTAAATTTTGTTTAGGGACCTTTACATCCTTTAACACCAACCTCCCTGTACCTCCGCCCCTTGTTCCCATTAAGCCATATTTGTATTCTGTGAAAACCCCAGCTGACCTATCTATAATAAGGGCACTTATTCTCTCATATTTGCTTGCATTTGGATCTTGATTTGTTTTGCAATATACAAGGAAAAAATCTGCCTCTGTCGCACCTACAATAAATCTTTTTTGACCGTTGACCACAAAATGCTCACCATCCAATACTGCATAAGTGGTTGCACCAAAAAAATCAGACCCGCCCCGTGGTTCTGTTAATGCCTCAGCGGATATAAGTTTACCTTTGAGCATTGGTTTTAAATATTTTTCTTTTTGTTCTTGTGTACCAAACTTATCCAATGCCTCCCCTACAATAGATGGCATAACCATGGCACATCCAAGAGAAGTCCCTAAAAGACCTATCTCCTCTTCAGCAATTACTTCATCCTTCCAAGAAAGTCCCCGTCCACCCCATTTTTTATCAAACCTAAGCCCTAAAAGATTCTTCTCCCCGGCTTTTCTTATTACCTCTTTTGGATATTCTATTTCATCCCTGTCCATTTTTCGAACCAGCTCATGGCTCACCTCATTTTTTACAAATTCTCTCATCTCTTTCTGGATTTTTCTCTCTGATTCGCCAATTATTTCTTTATAAAACATTTTATTCCTCCTACGTTAAATTTATTGCTTAACGGTTGCCTGGTAAAATATATTTTTTCTATTTGAAAAAGTCCAGCTTTTTTAGTAGACAAAATCGCTCCTTTTTATAGATACTAAAACAAAAAATTTAATTGGGATTATTATGGTAAAAAAATTTAAAATTTCTGACTTTCATAAAAGAATAATCTCTAAAAAAACTCTTTTTAAGGCCCTCACGTACATAGACAAAAATCCAGATTTAGAAACCCCTATCTTATTAATTGATAGAGAAAAATTGATTCAAAATGTGAAATCAATGGGAAACCTAATACCCAATTCCAGGGTATTTTATGCAGTTAAGGCAAATAGTGATATAGAACTGTTAAAAATTCTAAAAAATATGGGAGTAGGATTTGAAATAGCTTCAAGTGGAGAGCTAGATTTATTAAAAAAATTAAAAGTACCACCTGATAAAATAATTACCAGCAATCCAGTAAAATCTCCTGACTTTATCCAGAGTCTTTATAAGTATGGAGTGAAATATTTTGTCTTTGATTCCATATCAGAGATAGAAAAATTAGAAAAATGGGCACCAGGCTGTTTTGGATATGTTAGAATTACTGTGCCAAATGAAGGTAGTGAATGGCCCCTTAGCAAAAAATTTGGCGTGGAACTAGACATGGCTTTTAATTTAATCAAGAGGGCAAATGAGTTAAAAATCATTTCACCAGTAGGAGTAACATTTCACGTGGGCTCCCAATGTCTAAATCCATACAATTGGTATATTGCCATAGATAAGGCAAAAAGACTTTTTGATATGTGTTTTGATGCTGGAATAAAAATGAAAATCCTTAATATTGGTGGGGGCTACCCAATTAGCTATACTAAGATCGCACCAAATATCAGAGAGATTGAAGAAAAAATCTCTTCTTATCTAGCAGAAAAATTTAATGACCACATTGAAATTTTTATAGAACCAGGAAGGGCCATTGTTGGTGATGCCGGAATAATGGTTTCAAAAATAATAGGTACAGCAAAAAGAGATCATGAAAATTGGATCTATTTAGATGTTGGCATATTCAATGGACTTATGGAGGCCATAGGAGGAATTAAATATCTATACATCTTTGAACAGACAAATCCATTAAAAGAAAAACACAATAAAGAATCCTTTTTTGATAGATATAAAAAATGGACAATTGCTGGACCTAGTTGTGATTCAATGGATGTAATAGAAAAAAATGTATATATTGATGCTGATCCAAAATCAGGACAACTAGTTCTTATTCCTTCTGCTGGGGCTTATACTCTATCTTATGCATCAGAGTTTAACGGCTTTCCCATTCCAAAAATAGAAATTTTGTAGACAAAATAAGGAGGCAAACTTATGGTTACCTTTACAGAAAATGAACCTTTCTCTCCAATAAAATATCAATATGCTGTTGAAAAAATTTTATATAAAGGCAAGAGCCAATTTCAAGAGATCATGGTATTTGAAAGTCCAGACTTTGGAAAGGTCTTTGTATTGGACAATATTGTACAATTAACTGAAAGAGACGAATTTTTTTACCATGAAATGCTTACTCACATTGCCATGCATACACACCCAAATCCTAGAAAAGTAATTGTAATTGGGGGTGGTGATGGCGGCACCATGAGGGAAGTCTTAAGACATTTATCTGTTGAGAAGGCTTACCTTGTGGAAATAGATAAAAAAGTAGTTGAAATAGCCAGAAAATTTTTACCATTTGTCTCAAGCCAACTAGATGATCCCCGGGTTGAGATTCATTATACAGATGGGGCAGAATTTATAAAATCCATAAATAACGTGGACATAGTAATTGTGGATTCCACAGACGCAATTGGCATGGCAAGAACACTTTATAGCGAAGAGTTTTTTAATAACATATACAAATGTTTATCCCCCGATGGCCTATATGTAACCCATAGTGAATCACTGGGCTTTCATAGGGAAATGGCAATTGAGGTCCAGAATACTCTAAAAAAAATCTTCCCTATTGTTGATTTATACTCCTTTCCTATTGCTACCTATCCTGGGAATTGGTGGAGTTTTGCCATAGCATCCAAAAAATTTGACCCACGCATCCCAAATAAAGAACAAGTCCCAGGCACAAAACTATACGACCACGAAGTACATAAATGGGTCTTTCTCCCAAAAAGACTCTATTTAAGAATTATGAATGAGGATGTGCAGTGGTAGTTAATTGGATTGATTTTACATCTTTGGAAGGATAAGTTTACAACATTTAGTTTTTAAGATTAATCCTTTGGGGAAGTTTTATCCATTTGTTGAAATAAAAAGAAAAGTCTCCTGTGGGTGTTGGTGTAATTTTTTTGTATACGATTTTGCCTGATGTGTCTTTTTCTTTTATAACTATTCGACTGTCTAAAGCCACTGTCCATTTTCTTACAAAAAGAAAGGTATAAGGACACTCATTTGCTATAAGTCGATGGAGTTCATGACAATACTTTATTTGTTTTTTTCTATCATACTCCATCCTGATCTTTTCTATTAACTCATCTGCTTTTTTATTTTTAAAGCCTATAAAATTTAATTGATAGGGATGGGTTTGAGATGAGTGCCATATCTGATAGAGATCTGGTTCAATGGACATGACCCAACCGAGAATTACAGCATCAAAATCCAATTTATTGATTCTTTCCTGGATAAAGACAGACCACTCCAATACATCAGTAGTTACATCAACTCCTATGTTTTTCCATGAATCTTGGACTATCGCTAAAATAGCCCTTCTTATTTCATTTCCAGAATTGGTAATTAAGGTAAATTCTAGTTTTTTACCATTTTTATATAACCATCCGTCTTTTCCCCTATGCCAACCTGCCTTGTTTAATAATTTAATAGCTCCTTCTGGATCATATGGGATAGGTTTTATGGTTTTATCATAATATGGAGATTGTTTCACAAATGGACCTGTTATTCTTTCTCCCTGGTTGTGAAGCACATATTTTATTATTTTGTCCACATCAATTGCCATTGACAATGCTCGTCTAACACGGACGTCTTTAAATGGCTCTCTCCTCAAATTATACCCAATATAGGTATATCCGTATGAAGTACCAGAAAAGACCTGAAATCTAGGATCTTTTTTTAATCTATCTACTTCATGGGGTGAAGCTGCATAAATATCCAGTGTGCCTGAATAAAATTCCATTTCTTGAGTTAATTTATCTGGTATAATCCTAAAGACATATTTTTTGTAATTTGGCGGCCCTTCAAAATATTTGTTAAAACGCTCTAATATAATATACTCACCTGACTTCCACTCTTTGAATTTAAATGGACCAGAGCCAATAGGATGTCTATTAAAACTGGAATCCCTTAAACTAAACTTTTTTGGATCAATCCCTCTTTTTATTGCTTCTTTTTTTAGGGCATCATTATCCAATAGATGTTTTGGCAAAATCCCAATTGACCAAGCTGACAAGGCAGGGGAATAGAGTCGTTTATATATTACTTTTACAGTGTATGGGTCTATGATCTTAACTTCTTTTATGGGTTCAAAATCAGATATCCTTGGAGACAGATTTTTGGGATCCATTATAGCCTCATATGTAAATTTTACATCTTCAGCAGTGAGTTTGTGACCATCGTGAAAAAATATGTTTTTTCTTAAGTGAAATACAATCACTGGATTGTGTTCAAATGGGGTAAAAAATTTTTTTCTTATTTTTTCTCTTTCATTATCTGATAAGTCTTTGCCTTTAACTTCAACAAACTTAGCGGGCTCCATATGGTGAAAATAGTCAGAACCCAAAACTCCTTTTACTTGATTGAAAAAATTTGGCTCAACATAATTTAAAGTTACCTTCACCTTTTTAGGTAGGTTCATTTGGATTTTTAATTTTTTGTCATTAAATATATACGTTACGGTCTTGTTCTGTCCAGGGAGTATTTCTATTTTTGTAACCTCAGGTATTGACGATATCCTTTTTATAATTTCTTTTATGGAAATATTTTTTTCTTCATTGATATAAAAATAGGCCTCTTCATAGATATCCCACGATTTGGCAATGCGCCCCCTAAAATTCAAGTGTTCGTCCCTGTCGATTAATCCTTCAAAAACCTTGGACTCAATCTCAGAAGATGCACTGTCAGCTGACAGGATTGGATTTAAAATTGCAGCATCCCCAGAAGATGCAGAGATAAACTCAACTAGCCTCTCTGGATTTCCTCTGGTCTGCTCATCATAAGTAGGCACCCAGAAATATGATTGAAATAAAACAATCACCAAAAAAAGGGGGGCAAACAATAATATCTTTTTTATTTTCATTTGAAAATTATTAAACCAATTCTCAGAAAATTACAAGTAACCCATTTATGTGTTAGCGATTCTGTGGTGTAGTGGTATAGTGGTATATTGGTATAGTGGTTAGTGGTGTATTGGAATATTGGTTTGCTTGTCTTTCTGTTCTGATCCCGGATCCCGGATCACGAATCACTGTTCACGGTTGTTGGTGTATTGGTATAGTGGTGTATTGGTTTGCTTCTCTTTCTGATCCCGGATCACGAATTACAAATCACGAATCAAAGATAATTCAGGGTCAGAAACTGCTGACCCTGAACAATAAAGAATTACCTACATATTTAAATCACCTTACTTGCGGCAAGTTCCCTTTTTTCCGCACTAAACTCTTTAACTTCTTCAAAGGTAAGGGCCTTGGTAGGGCATGCTTCAACACACGCTGGGGTCTCTCTATC
>JAMOQN010000124.1 GCA_027063985.1 Desulfohalobiaceae bacterium | reverse complement strand
AAAAAGATTCTATTTTGTTTGTTAGTGGGGATGATACATCTTCTTGTAATGAAATTTTTTCTAGTCTTATTTCTCTCCTTGGCTCAAAACTTTATTTCTATGAACCATCTGATAGGCAAAAATATTTTAAGGCATGGTATCAACTTTTAAACGGAAATGGTGAAATTGGATTTGATATTGAAAACTCAGACCTTATACTTATAGCAGGGTGTAATTTTTTAGATAATTGGGGAACATATGTTAGAAATCAAAAGGTCTTTGGTAAAAACAATGTAAAAATATATTTTGTTGGACCTTATAAAAATAATACATCTATAGTATCAAAAAGATCTATTTTAATTTCAGAAAAAAATATTTATAAATTTTTATTTGCCATTGTCTCGTATTTAACAAAAATATCCAACAGTCTACCTCAAATCTATGGAATAGAAGATTTTACAGAATTTTTGGCTTATAAATATGATCCTTTATCAGTTTCAAAAGAAATTGGATGTAGTGTATCAGACATAAAAGAAATAGCCATTGCCTTAAAAAAGGCCAAAAGTCCTCTTGTTATTGCTGGATCAACAACAAATGGAAGTGGTGATATTAAAAATATATTGGCTGCTCTTATTTTAAATATCTTTTTAGACAGGATTAACAAAAAAGGTGGAATTAAGTGTATTCCGAGCCCGCCACAGATAATCTCAAGTTCCATGGAACATAAAGAGGTATTAAAAAATGATTTGATAGATTTCATAAAATCAAAAAAGATTGCCAAAGTAAAAACAGCTATATTTTACGAAACAAATCCATTTTATAGTTTACCAAAAGAAATACGAGCAAACCTTGTTAATATACCTTTTAAGGTTTGTTTTTCTCCTTTTATGAATGAAACAGCTAAACAATGCGATTTAATTATACCAACTCCGTATTTTCTAGAAAAGTTAGATGACTGTTTTACTCCTTTTGGATCAGGTGTTGCCAACTATAGTGTGGCTGATAAAATTGTTGATTCAAATATACCTAATCCTGGAGATCTATTTATAGACATAGGAAAAAAATTAGGTATAAATCTTGGAATTTTATCTTTCAGTGATATTGTAAAGACAAAATCTGAATACCTGGGAGTAAGTATTAATAAATTAAAACAAGGATATGTCTGGACAGATAATACCAACGAAATACCATACGGACTTAAAATCTGGGATAAAAGAGTTGAAGATATATTTTCATCAGATAACTCAGATAAGAAAAATGGTTTAGAACTTATTCCAATTAGTATTAGTAAAGTAGGTAGTGATTTAGTGGGTCTATATCCATTTGCCTTAGATGTAATATATGAAGATGAAATAGGAGGTAAATATTCTGTAGCCTATATCAACCCAACTACTGCACAAAATTATCATTTAAATGAAAATGACTTGGTAAAGATAAAAACAGGATCTGGAGAAATAAAAGCAAAGATAAAGATAAATTCAGGGGTCATATCAGGGGCAGTTGCTATTTTAACTGGTCTTGGAAGAGACATAGATGATGTATTTAACAAAGATATTGGAGAGAATGTATCGGATCTTTTTAGCCTGAAAAGAGATAAGAAAACTGGATCATTTTATTGGTCTCCAACTAATGTGAATGTTTCAAAAATTTAAAGTGGAGTTAAACTATGTCAGGACTTATGCAAATTCATCACGAGTTTGAAGTTAGATGGGGAATGGTCATAGACATAGATAAGTGTACAGGATGTGGTGCATGTGTGGTAGCGTGTCAGGCAGAAAACAACATCCCACCAGCCACAAATCCCTTTAACAGATTAAGAACCGTGCATTGGTTAATTGTCTACAAATTAACAAATGGAAAAACAGGCCAGGATTATGACGAGGCATATCTACCTAGGCCATGCATGCAGTGTGGAAACCCTTTGTGTGCCTCAGTGTGTCCAGTTGTAGCTACTACTAAAGATGAAGAAGGCGGAATTGTTTCCCAGATATATCCCAGGTGCATAGGTTGCAGGTACTGTATGGCTGGATGTCCTTATCATGCAAGGGTATTTAATTGGTATGACCCAGTGTGGCCTGAAGGGATGGAAAAGTCTTTAACTCCATTTGTTTCCACAAGACCAAGGGGTGTAGTTGAAAAATGCACCTTTTGTCATCATAGGTTTCAGCGGGCAAAGGAAAAGGCAAGGGCTGAAGGCAAAAATCCTTTAGATCTAGAAGAGGATGCATATCAGCCAGCTTGTGCTGAGGCATGTCCAACCGGGGCAATTTATTTTGGAAACCTAAATAATCCCAAACACAAGGTAGCAAAGCTCATCAAAAGTAAATATGCTTTTAGATTATTAGAAAAACTGGGAACAGAACCCCAGGTATACTACATAAGCAGGAGAAAATGGGTGAGAGAACAAGCTGATAATGAAATAAAACACCAAAAACAAAAGGGGTAAAA
>JAMOQN010000123.1 GCA_027063985.1 Desulfohalobiaceae bacterium | reverse complement strand
GGGTCCATGGTGATGTAAGGCTTCTCCCACCTACCAAAGACACCAAGCCTCTTAAATTCTTCCCTTTGAATATTCAGATACTTATTTGCATATTGCCTGCACCTTTCCCGTATCTCAATAACAGGCACCTCTTTTTTGGAAATCTTTAGCTCTTGCTCTACTTTTAACTCTATGGGAAGTCCATGACAGTCCCATCCAGGGACAAATTCTGCCTTTTCACCTTTTAAATTATGATATTTTACAATTATATCTTTTAAAATCTTATTCATTGCAGTGCCAAGATGGATATTTCCATTGGCATAAGGAGGACCATCGTGGAGGACAAATGTCTTTTTATCATCACAACTATTCAACATTTTTTCATATGCCCTGATTTTGTTCCAAAACTCCAACATCTTAGGCTCATTTTTGGGCAAATTGGCCTTCATGGGAAACTTTGTTCTGGGCAAATTTAGAGTATCTTTGTAGTCTTTCATGTTTTATCTCCCCTCGACAATTATTTTTATTTATATCCTCTTCACAATTTCAACCAAAAGTTTAATCAATCTTCTTGATGTCTTATTAGCCTGCTCTACAATATACTCAAAAGAAGTCTCTTTCATACAATCAGGAAGATTCTTATTGGTCAAACAGGAGAGTCCTAACACCTTTAGTCCCATATGTCTAGCAGCTATGGCCTCCATTACAGTGGACATACCTACTGCATCTCCACCTAATCTCTTAAGTGCCCTTGTTTCAGCAGGGGTCTCTAAGCTTGGGCCTAAGACTGCAACATATACTCCCTTCTCCAATCTAAATCCTAAGTCAATACCTGCTGCCAAGGCGAGTTCAATTAAATCTTTATCATATACACAAGACATATCTGGAAATCTTTCTCCAAGCTCATCTATATTAGGACCAACTAAGGGATTTTTCCCCTGAAAATTTATATGGTCTGATATGACCATTATATTGCCTTCTTTAAACTGGGGATTAATAGCACCAGCTGCATTGGTCAAAATAATGGTCTTAATTCCAAGGAGTCCAGCCAACCTTACTCCAAAGCAAACATCTTGAGGCGAATATCCTTCATATAGATGGACCCTGCCCTGCATAATAATTACACTTTTCTCTGAAATATCTCCAAAAATCATTTTTCCTTTATGGGTATCAACAGTAGATACGGGAAAATTTGGAATATTTTTGTAGAGGATTTCAGCCTTTTTATTTATTTTCTCCCCAATCTCACCGAGTCCTGTACCCAATACAATTCCAATCTCAGGCCTTTTAATATTTTTGAGTTGATTTTCAATATATTCTTTGGCCAGAGTTATCTTTTTAAAAATTTCCTTTGACATTTATCTTTTTCCTTTTTTAGAATAAAAGTTAGTGGATCTTCATATAACTGTAAACATATGGATATTGCAACCCTTTTTGGACTCATAATTGGCTTTTCCCTTTTAATTGGCGCCATAATTTTAGGCGGCCAATACAATGTATTTCTAAATATCCCAGGTCTTATGATAGTTATTGGGGGAACATTTGCGTCTGCTTGTATAACTTTTCCAGTCTCTGATATCTACAATGCTATAAAAGCAGCTTTTAAAATTTTTGTGACCAAAAAGCTAAGTGCAAATGATGTGGTCAATTTAATGGTAAAAATAGCTGATATATCCAGAAGGGAAGGGTTATTAGCACTTGAAAACATAGAAACAGATAACAACATCTTAAAAAAGACCTGTCAGTTGATTGCAGATAATGCAGATAATGAATTGATCGAAGAGACCCTTCACATTGAAATTGCTTCTTTAAAACAAAGGCATTATTTAATACAAGATATATTTAGGACCATGGCCAATTATGCCCCTGCCTTTGGTATGGTGGGGACTTTAATTGGCCTTGTGCAGATGCTGGCCTCATTAAAGGACCCTGAAGCAATTGGACCTGCCATGGCAGTGGCAATACTTACAACCTTTTATGGTTCGGTACTGTCAAACCTAATCTTTTTGCCAATAGCAGGGAAACTAAAAAGCAGAACCAGAGAAGAAGTTTTGCATCTGCAAATAATATTTGAAGGGGCCAAGTGTATTTTGCAAAATAATAACCCAAGATTTGTTTACGAAAAATTGTCTTCTTTTGTGCCTCCAAAGGAAAGAAAGTATGAAAGATAAATTAAATTTTGATGACACAGAATATGAAGAAGGTGAAGGTACGTGGCTGCAGACCTTTGCAGACATGTCCATGTTGTTACTTACATTTTTTATTCTCATGTATTCTTTTTCCTCAATTAATAAAAAAATATTCAACTCTTACATGCTTTCTGTAAAAAAGGCCTTGGTGGGAGGCGGCGCATCCAAGATACAAGGAATGAAGGCAAATACTAAGAATGAAGAAGGTGTACTTTTAGAAGAGGCTCGTCTTGCCCACCAGATAATAGAACAACAAAGGATGGTCTTTTCAGATTTCAATTTCTATTTTTCACAGCACGGTATTGAAGGAATACTTGGAGCAAAATTTGACAAAGGCAAAATCATAATTGACATAGCTGGAGATGTACTTTTTGCACCAGGCCAGGTCAAACTATCGTCAAAGGGCAAGGAAGTTCTGAGAAAAATTCGTGATTTTTTAGTAAAATACCCTTATGAACGTATAAACATTGTGGGACATACAGATGATATCCCCCCATCACCTAATAGTCGTTTTAAGGATAACTGGGAAATTTCCACCATGCGGGCAGTAAATGTCCTCAGGTTTTTAAGCTCCTTGGGTATAAGTCCAGACAGGATGACTGCAACTGGACTGGCAGATACAAGGCCCCTTGTGCCAAATATCTCTCCAGAAAATAGACAAAAAAATAGGCGCGTAAGCATTATATTAGAAAGAGAAATCCAATGATAGACTTAGAAGATCTAACCTTTGTATATAAAGGCAAATTAGGAGAAAGACGCTGCTATAGAGTTTATCACAAAGATTTGCTTGTAATTGTTTTCTTAAGCCAAAAAGAAAAAAAATTATTTAGTGTAAGGGACTTAAACACATACGGTGTTGCTTTTATAGCTGAAAAAGACAAAGATAGATTCTATAAAGATCAAGTTTTGTATCTATCTATAGTCTTTAAAAGAAAAATTATATTACGCAATCTCAAGGCCAGGGTTATAAGGGTACACCATGATAAAAATGTTGTAGCATGTGAATTTCTAGAACTTACGAGAAAACAAGAATACACTTTAGATGAGCTTTGTCTATTAATTCAAAAAGAGCTTTTAACATACAAAAAAAAGGAGAAAAATTAAATGGCTGGAAGTTATAATAAGGTTATCCTAATTGGAAGACTTGGAAGGGATCCTGAACTTAGATACACACCATCTGGTACCCCCGTGGTAAACTTTCCTCTGGCCACCAGTGAGACATATACTGACAAAGATGGTAACAGACAGGAAAAAACAGAGTGGCACAGAATTGTAGTATGGGCAAAACAAGCAGAAAGTGTGGCCAATTATTTGAGTAAAGGGCGGCTTGTACTTGTGGAAGGTTCCTTGCAGACGAGAAAATGGACAGACAACCAGGGGCAGGATAGATATACAACAGAAATTAGGGCACAAAGGGTGATTTTTTTAGAATCACAGGCAGCAGCACAGGAAGCAGCACAGGCCAAGACAAAAACACCTAGTGATCCATTTTCAGAAGAAGAAGACCTTGGACCTGCCTTTCCATCTGAAGCAAGTGGTATTGATGAAGCTCCATTTTAATCTGAAATTTAAATTGTAAAAATTCATTTCTTGGAGTGCCTTGTTCCTAAAGTTTGACAATTAAGGAAAAAGAGAGCCTATTGGGTTATACGTAATATTTTCTGGCTTAAAAAATAGGGAACAAAAACTAATTTAAAAGACAAGTCTGGAGCAGGACTTTTCCCCAGCATTCAGAACAATGCTCACAACCATATTGACAATTTGTCAGCATATCTTTTAAGTCTTTGATTGTCTTGCGGCTAATATTTTCAATTTTAGCAAGATAATACAGTATGCTGAAATAGCGGATTATTATTTTTATTGTTGAAGGTGGACCAATTAAATTCTTTTTTAATCCTTCCCAACATATTATAAAGTTAGAAAAATTTGAATTGTTGTAGGTAATTATCTAGTCAAGTCAAGAATTAAGCATCTATCTATTGAGGAATAGTTCACAATTTCTAAATTTGTCTCTTAAGACGAAAGATGTGGAGAAGGAAAATAAAATGATTTTGATGGATAAACTTAAAGAACTTTTAAAACAAAATACACAATTTTCAGATTCAGAAGGAAATTTGTTAAAAAATAGAATAGTGGAATTGGCTATTAAATTAGATAAAAATCTTTTAAAAATTCTTATACAAAATAAAAAAATTAAACAACATTTTTTTAAAGATATAGGAGGTGTACTGATCTTTGATAAAGAGAAATTTATAAAATTTATAAATAACAAGAAATTTTTACCTGATTCATATACTACTTTTAAAAATAAAATTGGACTAGCAAATGAAGAAGGAAAATTATTATCTAAAAGTAAAGAAGTTGTCCTTGTATGGCCATATAAAGACTGCATACTAGAGGGAGGACAAGAAAAAACTAATGAGAGAAGAAAAGAAATTTTTCATAATGTAATCCTTGCTCCTGACAAAATTGACAGATTATTGGAACCAAAAGTTTTTACAAATTTTAAGAGAATTGATAAAGATGGGGAACATCCACTTGCTGGATTTAAAAGAGACGCTGAAATAAACAAAAAGAGAGGACTACCTGAAAATACAATAACGGATAACCTAATTATAAAGGGGAATAACCTTTTAGTACTGTACTCACTTTTGAAAGAATTTAGAAGTAAAGTAAAATTAATTTATATAGATCCACCTTACAACACAGGAAATGATGATTTTAAATATAATGATAATTTCAATCATTCAACTTGGCTTACTTTTATGAAGAATAGATTGGAAGTGATTAAGGATTTATTGAGAGAAGATGGCAGCATATGGATTAATATCGACGATAATGAATTATCTTATTTACAAATTCTTTTAGATGAAATTTTTGGATGTGAAAACTATATTTCCCTTGTAACAGTTAAAAGAAGTGCTTCAACTGGACATAAAGCAATTAATCCAGGCCCAATAAATGTTACTGATTATGTAATAGGATATGCAAAAAATAAAAAAATCTGGAAATACAATATACAGTACGTTCCCAGAGATTATGATAAAGCTTATACTTTATTTATAGAAAACTATGATAAAGGAATTCATAAATGGAAGTTTACCCCAATCAGCAAAACTTTGAAGAAATATGGTTGCACTGTTTATGACCTTATAGAAAAATACCCTGAGAGAATAGCGAGATTTGCCAAACCAAATTATTCAGGTGTTGGTAAAGAAACTAAAAGAATAATAGATTTATCTAAGAGAAATCCCAAGAAAATCTTTATACAAAAAAGAGAAGGATATCCCGATATATACTTAAAAAATGGACAAAGAATTTTGTTTTACAAAGATAAGGTTCAGAAAGTAAACGGAAAAATAATGACTGTTGAACCATTAACGAATATATGGGATGATATTCCCTTTCAGGGTATAGCTAAAGAGGGGGGAGTTATCTTACGGAAAGGAAAAAAGCCCGAAAAGCTTTTAAAAAGGATTATAGAAATGAATACCGATGCTGGAGACATAATACTAGACTTTTTTATGGGAACGGGAACTACATGTGCAGTAGCGCACAAAATAGGGCGCCAATATGTTGGTATCGAACAACTGGATTATGAAGAAAATAGTGCTATTTCTAGGCTTAAAAATGTTATTAATGGAGATCCAACCGGTATCTCCAAAGAAGTTCACTGGCAAGGTGGTGGTAATTTCGTTTATATGGAACTTATGAAACTCAATGAAGTTTTTGTTGAAAAGATAAAAGACGCAAAAACTACAAATGAACTTTTGAGTGTCTGGGAAGATATGAAGTATAACGGTTTTCTGAGTTACAGGGTTGATTCAAGGTTGTTTGATGAGAATATTGGAAAATTTAAGGTCCTAAATTTAGATGAGCAAAAGAAACTGCTAGTTGAGATGCTCGAATATAATGACCTTTATGTAAATTATAGTGAAATTGAGGATGATATTTACAATATTGGTGAAATAGATAAAAAATTAAACAAAGAATTTTATGGAAGGTACTAATTGTGCAATATTATAATGATAATAAATTGTATAAGTTCCTTCGTAACAGTTATAAGTTTAAGTTCTCGCCTATTAATGTTTGGGAGTTGATTTATGGTGATAGAAATTCAAATCCTAAATTGCTTGTTCTAGTTGCCGGAATCCATAAGTCAGATATTAATAAAGGCCTCTCTTATATTCTTAATAAAGGATCCTATGCTCGTTTAAACTATTTATCTAAACAATCAGGTCTCCCATTCATTTGTATAGCATTTGAAGTTGATGTTGAAATGATAGATAAGGTTTATTTTGTAGAACAGGGTGGAGAGTTTAGAAACTTAACACTAAATGAATTAAAAGAGAGATTTCAGACATATGGTTTGCCAATTAAAAATTCTCTTACTCAAAAATATCTTAACGATAGAACATCCAGTGCTTATCATAAATGGCAAAGGAATAATTTAGGAAATGAGATTACAGTATCAGATATAGATCTTTGGATTGTGGACCTCAAATACAACATCCCAATAGCAATACTTGAAATTAAAAGGTCAAAAATTCCCCTCAATTTTTGGAAACCCTTCAAAGACGATTATCCAAACTTTAAATTAATCTCAAATTTGTGTAATATCTCTAATATCAAGTTTAAAATTGTGTACTATCATATGAAAAAATATATGAAAGAACATACCAAAGACAGACCTGAAAACATTTCTAGAATTAAAGTATTTTCTGTCAATGTTAAAAAAGGCCAACTTATAATTTCATCAGGTAAAATTATATCTCTTTCGGATTTTATTATTTCTGAGGGGTGGGTAATAGATGAATAGTAGTCAAAAATTAAGTCAGGAATACGATGTTATCTCAAAAATGGGGTATCTTAAAAAGGATATTCCTAAATACATTACCGATAATCTTAATTCCCGATTTAAGTTAAGACCATATCAGATTAAAGCAATATCAAGATTTATACATTATCTTGAAGAAAATCCAAATAGGAAGAAACCTACACAATTGCTTTTTAACATGGCTACGGGATCAGGTAAAACTCTCTTGATGGCTGCCAATATACTTTATCTTTACAATAAAGACTACAGAAATTTTTTATTTTTCGTAAACAACACTAACATAATAGAAAAAACAAGAGATAATTTTTTAAATCCTCTTTCTCCCAAATACCTTTTCAACCAAAAAATTAAATTTATGGATAAAGAAGTTAGGATAAGAGAAGTATCCAATTTTGATGAAGCAAATGAGGAAGATATAAATATAATCTTTACCACCATCCAGGGACTGTGTAGCCAGTTAAACCTTTTCAGGGAAAATTCCATTACTTTTGAAGATTTTAAGGACAAGAAAATCGTTTTTATTTCAGACGAGGCCCATCACATAAATGCTTGGACAAGAAATAGATTAAGCAAAACTGAAGAAAAGATGAAAAGGACCTGGGAATATACTGTTATGCAGATTCTAAATTCAAATCCTGAAAATATAATGTTTGAATATACTGCTACCATTGATTTAGAAAATTCCAATATTTTTAACAAATATAAGGACAAAATAATTTTTGAATATGACCTCAAGCAATTTAGAATAGATGGTTATTCTAAAGAGGTAAAGGTCTTACAGGCAGATCTTGAAAACTGGGAAAGGATGTTGCAGGCAGTTATTTTGAGCCAATATAGAAGAAAAATAGCAGAAAAAAATGGAATTAGATTAAAACCGGTGATACTTTTCAAATCAAGGAGCATCAAAGAGTCTCAAAAAAATTATGAGTTATTTTGTGAAAGAATAGATAATTTAAAAAAATCGGATATAGAAACAATAAAAGCCAATGCTAATGGCACTGTACTGGAGAGAGTATTTAATTATTTTAATAACCAGAGGATATCCATAGAAAATCTTATACTAGAATTAAAAGAAGATTTCTCTGAAGAAAAATGTATTCTGCTTGATTCTGAAAATATAGATAAGGAAAAACAGATTAGACTCAATACTCTTGAGGACGAAAACAATGAGATTAGAGCTATCTTTGCAGTTAAGATGCTTGATGAAGGATGGGATGTCTTAAATCTCTTTGATATAGTCAGGCTCTACGACACAAGAGATGGACGATGGACAAAGAATGGTAGATATATTCCGGGTAATACCACTATAGCAGAAAGACAACTGATTGGAAGAGGAGCAAGATATTACCCATTTAAAATCAATGAAGATGATGACCCCTTTAAGAGAAAATTTGATAATCAACCAGAAAATCCTTTAAAAATCATTGAGGAACTTTATTACCACAGTAAACACAATCCTAGATACATAAAAGAACTTACCACCGCACTTAAAGAATACGGTATTATACCTTATAAAGAAAAAGAGATTCAATTAAGAGTGAAATCTGAGATAAAAAACACTGAGTTTTGGAAGAAAGGATTTTTATTTATAAATAGAAAGATTGAAGCTGATAGGAGAGGTATTAAAACTATTGATGATATTAAAATAGAAAAGACATATAAATACAGACTTGCAACGGGATTTTTGAGAGAAGATGTTATTTTACAAGAAGAAACTGCCGATAGAAATTCTTTTGAAACAACTATCCAAACATTCAGTTTACGTGATTTTGGAGATGCAATTATAAGAAAGGCAATGGCAAAACTTGATTTTTATAGATTCAGTAATCTTAAAAAATACTTTCCTGACTTGAACTCCTCAAAAGAATTTATTGAGTCTCTGAAAAAAATAAATGTTGATGTTATCAGTTCAAAGAAAAAATTGAACAACCTAACACCTGATGACAAGCTAAAAACCTGTTTAAATGTATTATTGCAGCTTGAAAATGAAATTTTGAATGAGTATGTTGAATATAAAGGAACAGAAATATTCATTCCAGTAGAAATTAAAAGAATTGTAAAAGATAAACTGCTCAAAATAAATGTTGGAGACCATGGAGATCAGGAGTATGGAATACCAATGAGTAATGCAAAGCATACAGATCTACAATTGAATCTATCCAATAAAGATTGGTATTTATATGAAGAGAATTATGGAACGTATGAAGAAAAATCTTTTGTTAAATTTATTGATAGTGTTATAAATGAATTGAGACAGAAATATAGCGAAGTATATTTATTAAGAAATGCAAATTTATTTAAAATTTTTAGGTTTTCAGACGGTAAAGCTATAGATCCAGATTTTGTTCTTTTCTTAAAAAAGAAGAACAAAAAAACAGAACAATATCAACTATTCATAGAGCCAAAAGGAAACCATTTAATTAAAACTGATAAATGGAAAGAAGATTTCTTAAAAGAAATTGAAAATAAATACAAGATTGAGATTAAAACTACTTTATTTGGAGAAAACGATAAATATAGATTGATTGGTTTGCCATTTTATAACGAAAAAAGAAAAGGTAACTTTGTTGAAATATTTAAACAAAAGCTGGGATTAAAGTCAGCACCTCCACAATCGGAATGAGGAGCTTAAGCTCAGAACAGGCGCTTGTGGGCCTGGTGTCAGTATCCTTTTCCTACACTTTATTGTGCTCCCCACGTAGAATTAGACTACTAAACATGCTCATCCGGCCCCTGATGATGTTCATAAAAATGCTAAAATCAACAAAATTAGGGCATTAAGATTCCCCACCTTTTTAGACTAATTTTTAGTTTTAGTTAATTCCTTCATTCTATAACTTTTGCTAATATTTTATTATATGAGGGTAGAGGACATTATTTGTTATTTGCCTCGACGCCTAAAAAATTTACCATTAACTGGTGTTAAAAATAACGGCACTGGAGCGAGCTTAAAGCTCACCCCCCTATTTTTAACTAGTGATTCCTTTAATATTAATTTTTACTTACTTTGATGCAGCAAAGTACGCCTCTTTTATTCTATCTACTATGTAATTTACCTCTTGTTCTGAAAAATCATCCAGATCAAAACAGTATCCATCTTCCCCTAATAAACCTCCAGGGATTAAATCCCCTTTTTCCTCTGGATCAGTAATCATATCTCCATAAAAACAAATGGACAGCCACCTATTTTCTGGATTATCATCAATTACATCCACCATAACAAAGAGTTTTCTTGTTGCCTGTTTTTTATGTTTTGCCCTTAAAGAATAGCTAATACCTTGCCTTTCCACAAAGTCTATTTCAACATCTTCAAAATCTAAAATAAGTTCTTTTAATTTAAAAAAAACATCCTTTGCTGGACAATCCTTCCAATTAACTATGAAATCCTCTATCCTTTTTATAATATCACCTGCCATATCCTCCTCCTTTTAGTCATTTAAAAGGCTCCTACCTGTTAAATTTTGGGATTTTCCGAGCGCTCAATATGTTGAAAAGAAAAACTTTCTTTCTTTTCTATAAGTTCACGAATAGCTTTCACATTTTTATGAATTTTATAAATGAACCAAGGCATAAGAAATCCTAAAACAGCAATTACAATAATTACAATGGATCCTACTAAAACACCTAAAGCACCAAACACTTCCATTTTACTTTCCTCCTAATGACAAGGCTCTCTTGTAGATCTGAAGCAAACCCGAAGGGCGCAGCGGGTTGGCGGTCAGCTTGAGCGACTTGTCTGGATTTTTATAGCTTTCCTCCATTGAAATTTATGGTGTTCATAAATTATCCTAATCAATATCTTGCATTTTAAAGTTATATATCTTCCGTAATTTCCCAAGTTTTTGCACCTTTAATGCTGACTTTGGTATCCCGAGTTTATTTATTATGATATCAACTGGAACATTATATTTCTGTGCTATTTCATTGAGTGTCATATAGCCTTTTACTTCAATAGCAATACCAGAAAGAGTATGGTTGCCATGATGTTTACTACTTTGCGGTTTATTTTCAAGTTTTTTATTTGCGATTGTGTTCCACCCTCATATATTTTTGTTCCACCGGGATAACCTTTTCCAGACCCACGGTCTACCACCTTTGGATTTACAAGAAAAGGAAAAACCATCAGAAAAATATAAACAACTACAGATATCCAGCAACCTCTTTGTTAAAGTTAACAAAAATCCCCATGCTAGGGCCATTAAATTTCCCCACCTTAGTCTAATTTTTTGCATAACAATCTTCTTTAACTATTAAAACTAAAAGCCAATTATAAGTGTTAATCTCTATCCAGAAACTAGGCAGCATTTAAAGGTTGCTTGATGAGGAAAAATAAAATAACTTTAGTAACATCTTTTTGTGCAGATGGTAATGGGTATGATACAGGAAGAAAATTAACCACAATAGGATATGCAATGTTAAAATCCCGAAAACCATTTAATCCAAAAAAAGTTAACCATGAAAGAAGATAATCCAGCTAACACCCAGTTAGCCTTAGCTGGATAAATTTTAAAAGCGCTTGTTTTGTCAAACCTTAATGCAGACTTTTTATTGGAAGAGGAGCTTTTCATGAAAATAGAGACCTATCGTGGGGCACCGTTTGTGGATAGAGAAGAGGAGATAGAGTTTTTTTTAGAGTGGTTTGATGATGTACCCCAGAGGTTACTTCTTGTCTATGGTCCAAAGTCAAGTGGCAAGACCACGGTAATAGAATATGTAATAGACAATAGACTGCTGCCAGAGAAAGAGTGGTGGCTAAAGGGCAAGTATTGCGTAAAATATATAAATTTGAGGAGAAAGTTAATTTCTAATTATGCTACATTTTTACATTCTTTTATATTTCCCGAGGATGTATATAAGGAGACAGTGGAAACAGATGGCAAATTTTCGTTAAAGTTTTTTAGCCTGCAACGGAAGGTATTGCAGGAGATAGAGAAAAAAGAGAGGGATTTATTTGAAGAGTTGATGAGAAAAATTGAAGAGGAAAGTAAGAATAAAAGGTGTATTTTAATAATAGATGAAATCCAAAAACTTCAAGAGATTTATATAAACAGCAATAGAGAACTACTCAAAGAATTTTTGAATTTTTGTGTGAGTTTGACCAAGGAAAAACACCTCTCTCATGTAGTGATACTCACATCAAATACAGTGTTTATAGAGAAAATTTATAATGATGCAAAACTTAAAGAAACAAGTAGGTTTAAGAAGATTGATCACCTTTCTAAGGAAAAAGTCCAAGAATGGTTGGACATAGAAGGTCTGGCTAAAAAAGAGTTTAAACTTATTTGGGAATTTTACGGAGGAAATATTGGCAGAATTTTAGAAGCTATAAAGATTAAGAAAAAAGGAAAGGATTTAAAGGAATTCCTGGAACGAGAAAGATGGTTAGCCTATACTGAGATAGTAGATTATTTAACGGAGTTTGATAAAGAAGATAGAGAAATTTTGTTGAGAGTGGCAAGGAAAATAGTGAAAGATGGTTACTATCCAGTTGAAATGATACCTAAAGAAGAAAAGAAGCTATTGCAGAAGTGGGCAGAAAAAGAGATACTATTTTACGATCCCCTAGAGCTTAAGGTGACAGGGAATAGTCGGATATACGAAAAGGGAATGGAGATGTTGCTGAGTAGATGAGTAGATGCTATATGGGTAAATGCATGGATGGGGTAATGAACTAAAGAGTGTTAAAAACATTTATTGTTATACCTA
>JAMOQN010000122.1 GCA_027063985.1 Desulfohalobiaceae bacterium | reverse complement strand
ACCACATCTTTAAACTTTAACACTGGACCATTATCTAAATCCTGTAATATCTCTTCAGCCCTATCTATAGCTAGGTGAGGATATATCTTTAAAAGGGATTTACCTTGCAAATTAGAATTATTTTTTAATTTATCCAGATTAAATCTCAAGTCTTTTAAAAAGGCTATGTCTTCATCCACCTCTATTTTAAAAGTGTGGTTTATTGAGACCCCCAATTCTAAGAGATCAATGGATTCCATATTTAGATCCCGGATCAAATAGGTATCAGGATGAATATTTTCAGGATCAATATCCATAATCTCTCCAATGATCTCTTTTAAAGAAGCTTCAATATCCATATATTTTCTCCTTCAGAAATCTTTTTTAGCAAAAAATCCTCTATCTAAAGTAATCTCTCTTGCATTAAAAATACGACCATTATCTTTTAAAAAATACAAGATTGCATTAACAATATCTTCTACATCTAAAACATATGGCTCTATATCTTTTCTCGTTTCTATAAAGTTTTTAGCTCTACCTGTATTTATATATCCAGGTCTTAAAATAACTGTAGATATACCTTTTTTATACATCTCTATCCCAATAATTTTGTATATTGCTTCTATAGCTAACTTAGATGAGCTATATATTCCCTGTCCTTTATTGGGAATATATGCTGCAGTAGATGAGATATATACAAGCCTTCCCTGTTTTTGAACTAACATATTTCTGACAATATTTTTCACTAAAATAATTCTATTTATCACATTAGTTGTATAATAGGAATGAATTTCTTCATCTTTTAATGATGCAAATAGCTTTTCTATATTTGTATGTGCTAAATCAACAAGATATGAAATCTGAAAGTCAATCTTTGATAAAAAGTCATATATTGAATCTAGAGAAGCCAAATCTAGTTTATATACCTTGATATCTTTATTTAAATTATCCTTTATTTTTTTTAATCCCATCTCTGATGAATATGTAACTACTGGATTTAAATTTTCTTTTAAAAGTCTTTTAGCAAGAGAAATTCCAATTTCAGAACTACCACCCAATATTATACAATTTTTTCCCTTGTTAAAGAAATTCAATTGCGATCTCTCCTGTGGCAACTAAAAATTGAGATTCAAACAACATACATTTATACAGATCTTTTTTTTGTTCAATTATAAAAGAATATTCACCAGGCGAAATAAACTTAAGGAACTTAAAATTTCTAATCTTTATTTTTTTAAATGAGTTGGCCTTGATATCTCTTAGATGCGATATAAATTTATCCACAATCATTGAACCAGGAACTACTGGATGGCCTGGGAAATGGGTCTTAAATATTTCCATATTTGGATCAAAATAAAATTTTCCAGAAATTTTATCCATTAACAGAGCTCAAGGTTTAGTTGTTTAATCATTTTAAGGTCATCATTTATATCTCTACCCAATGTTGTTAGATAATTGCCTATCATAATACCATTTGCACCAGCCAAAAATATCCAGGACTGGAAATCTCCAAGACAAACTTCCCTGCCTCCACATATGGTAATGTCTTTTTCAGGATTTAAAAATCTAAATATTGCAATACACATAAGGGCTTCCAAGGGAGGTAAAATGGGCATGTTTTGAAGTTTTGTCCCTTTTATGGGATTTAAAAAATTTATTGGAATGGAATCTACATCCAGGTGGCTTAAAAATTCTGCCAACTCCAGCCTGTGTGAAAACTCTTCTCCAAGGCCCATAATTCCTCCGCTACATACTTCAAGCCCAACCTTTTTTGCCACCTTTATGGTCATAACATCTTCATCATAATCATGGGTGGTACATATGTCTTTAAAAAACGACCGTGCAGTCTCTAAGTTGTGATGATATCTACTAATTCCTGCCTGTTTAATCGACACAGCTGAGTCTTTATCCAGGATCCCAAGGGATGCGCAAAGTTTTAAGTCTGTCTTTTCTCTCAACAAAAAGGCTGCTTCACATATTGTATCTATCTCTTTTTTGGAAAGTTTTTTACCACTTGTCACAAAGGAAAATTTATTTGCCCCCATACTAGCCATATACATCCCTTTTTCCACCAACTCATGCTTTGATAAAAGGGGATATACAGAAATATTGGTATTATGATACTTAGACTGGGCGCAAAAAGCACAATCTTCTGAACACATACCTGATTTTGCATTAATAATTGAACAGGTAAATACCTTATTTCCCTTAAAGTGCTCCCTGATCTTTGTTGCTCCAAAAAAGAGATCATAGGGATTATCTAAATCAATTAAGGGCACAAGCTCGCTAGAAGATATCTTCTCCCCCCTACATATTTTCCCCACTATTTCATTTACCATAATCACTCCCATTATTGACGGTTAATTTGGACTATTTACCTGGCGTAATAATCTTTGTCAACAATAATAACCCTATCACTTGACCATTATTTACTATTACTTTTGGAGACTAAATATT
>JAMOQN010000121.1 GCA_027063985.1 Desulfohalobiaceae bacterium | reverse complement strand
AGTTACTTAGAAGCCCTTACCAAACTCAAGGAAATAGCACAGGATTTCAAATTTGAAAGTGTCATGTACTTTGAAAATCTGTTAGAACATGTAATTTATTTATGTGAGAGTGTATTAAATGATAAATACTTAATAAAAAAATATATCAGTAAAAATGACGACCAATTAACTAAGTATGGAAAAGAAATAAAAAAAGTCTATGGACAGCTGGTATCCATTGTAGATGATCTCAAAAAAATACATAGGCAAAAAAAGAAAACAAATATTAAATTAAATGCTTTTGAATATTCAACATAAAAATAAATTATAGATATTATTTAATGGAGTCAGTTATGTTTTGTCCAAAATGTAAGTATACAACTTTTGACTTTTATAAAAAGTGTCCTAAATGTAACTATGACTGGGATCATATAAGACAGGACTTAAACCTTGAATGGATGTTGGAACCAGATGTTATAGAAGAAGATATATCTATAATGGAAACTAACGATAATGAAGATTCGCAAGAAATAAGTGGAGATGTATTAGACAAAGAAATTAAATTTAAAGAGCAAGAACAAGGCCTTGATATTAATAAATCAGATAATTATAAGGAAGATGAGGAATTAGAGCTAGATCCTACCCTATTTATTCAAGAATCAGATAATCTTGAACAGGAAATAGAGGATAAACAAGATACAAATGCTATAAAACCAGTAACTAATGAAGAAGAAGTGGAAGAATTATTAGATATTACAGAAATCCAAGAACACGATGAAGACATAGAGTCCCAAGATAAAAAAGAAGAAGTATGGGATATAGAACTCGATGATCTAATTATAGAGGAAGAGAATGTTGAACCAAAAGATAAACAAACCCACCAACAAGATCATAGTGAAGTAGAAAAAGAAATTGAAATCCTTTTAGAAGAAGATAAAAAATCAGAGTAAAAATACATCTACTACAGAATCTTCCACAATTCCTTCACTTATATATGGCACTCTTACAAGACCGTTTGCCTGGATTAGACTTTTGATAATGCCTGATTTGGAAAAGATTGGCTGGGCCAACAACTCTCCTTTTTTCTCTATTAGCTTGACCCTGACATAATCTTCTCTACCTTTTTTTGATGGAATGTTATGGGTTAATCTGGCCCTTGTCTTTGGAAAGTAATTTTCAGAAAGATAGTTTTTATCATTGGACAAAAAACGAATTAAAGGAGCAACTAATATTTGCATAACTATCTGGGCAGAGGTTACCTGCCCTGGCAGGCCAACAACTGGAGTCTTGTCTATTGAAGCAAGAAGAGTTGGCTTTCCTGGTGATATAGCCACTCCATGACATAGTATCTCGCTGTTTTTAAAGGATGTAATTGCCTGTTCTGTTAAATCTTTTACCCCAATGGAACTCCCACCAGATATAAGAACAAGATGACAATTTGATACTGCCTTTGAAATTGCTGAAATCAAGGCATCTCTATCATCTGGTATAATACCAAAAAATACAGGTTCTGCGTGATTTATTTTTACAATGGATGAGATAACATAGGAATTTACGTCCCTTATTTGACCTGGTAATAATTTTTTTGTATCAGGAGAAACTATCTCATTTCCTGTAGAAATTATTCCAACCTTTATAAAATCAAACACCCTACATTTGATTACGCCAAATTCCATGAAAATTCCTATTTCCTGGGGTCTTATCCTCACTCCCTTTGTCACCAGAATATCATTTTTCTTAAAATCTTCGCCTGTTAGGATAACGTTCTCAAAAGGAGATACACTCTTGCTTACCTCTATCTCATCTGGAGCCACTTCTTCTGTATATTCTACCATAACAACTGCATTGGCGCCACCTGGCATGGGAGCACCAGTCACGATTTTGGCACATTCACCGCTTTTTATGGAAAAATCAGGGATCTTGTCTATCTGGACATCTCCAACCACTTTTAAATATACAGGGTTTGACTCAGATGCCCCATAGCTGTCTTGGCTCAAAACCGCAAAACCATCCATGCATGCCCTATCAAAAGGGGGAAAATCCTCTTGTGCTACAATATCCTCTGAAACTACCCTGTTAAGACTCTTAGCAGAATCAACCTCAGTTGAGGTTTCAATGGGAGAAAAATTTTGAAATAAATCATAAAATTCTGAGACATTGACAACTTTAAAGAACATAACTCTATTTTGCCTTAAATTGTAACTTTATTTCGCCTTTGTGATACCCTTTTAAGTTTGATAAAAGACCTTCTACAGTTGATTTGATAATATCTTGCACAAAAGGATTTAAATTAAGGGGCTCTCCATCAACTTCAACCTTTATATCAGGAGTGTTCATGCTCATACATGATTGAACACTTTCTTCATTTTTTAAGATTCTAATGCCCATTTCTCTGCATGAATTATAGCCACATGCACCACAATCTATACCTGGCAAGAGAAATCCTTTATTTAAAATCCCTTC
>JAMOQN010000120.1 GCA_027063985.1 Desulfohalobiaceae bacterium | reverse complement strand
GATAGTGGAATGGTGGATGATTTTATTGAGAGGAAACATGGAAGGGTTGAAGTGACCTATCCCCATCCAAAATTAGAGCCAATCTTAAAAGAAACCTACGGTGTTATATTATATCAAGAACAGGTGATGAGGATTGCATCTGACCTTGCCAATTACACCCTTGGGGATGGTGATATCTTAAGGAGGGCAATGGGGAAAAAGATTCCTGAGGTAATGGCAGAGCAGAGGACTAAATTCTTAAAAGGTGCAAAACAAAATGGAATAGAAGAAGATACTGCTAATTATATATTTGATTTAATGGAAAAATTTGCAGGATATGGGTTTAACAAATCCCATAGTGCCGCTTATGCCTTAATTTCTTATCAAACTGCGTACATGAAGGCCCATTATCCAGTAGAGTTTATGGCAGCCTTGCTCACATCTGAAGTTGGGAATCCTGATAAAGTAATAGCTCATATAAATGCCTGTAGGGAAATGGGAATTGAAGTCCTAAAACCAGACATAAATAAAAGTTCTGAATACTTCTCAGTTAAGGACAACTCAATTTTGTTTGGGCTTTGTGCAATCAAAAATGTTGGAATAAACGCAGTTAAGGAAATTATAGAAGAACGCAATAGAAACGGCCAATATAGATCTTTAAAAGATTTTTGCAACAGGGTCTCTTTAAGAAAAATAACTAAAAGGGTATTGGAATATCTAATTAAAAGCGGAGCCTTTGATGGATTTGGTTATAGTAGGCGTGGTATGTTTGAAAGTCTGGATAAAATAGTAGGTAAGTTGCAAAAAAAGGCCAGGAAGAAGAAAAGACCAGGTATTGTTGTGCCCACTCTGTCTCAATGTACTAAGGGAAGTTTAGATATGAATTTAGAAGAAGAGGAAGTTGAGGAGCTAAATATCGAAGAGTGGGAAGAGGACGAGAAATTGAAGTATGAAAAAGAGGCCCTTGGATTTTACGTATCTTCCCATCCATTGCTAAAATATAAAAATAAAATTAAGTTGCTTAACACAACTCCAATTAAAAGGTGTATGGAACTGCCAAATAATAGTGAAACAAATATTGCAGTTATAGTTACCGCAGTTAAAGAAAAGTTGACAAAAAAAGGCGATAAAATGGCCTTTTGCCAGGTGGAGGACCTATCAGGTATTGCTGAGATGGTACTGTTTCCCGATATGTATCAAAAGATAAAAAGGTATTTAGAAGGAGATATTCCCCTTTTATGCAGGGTGAAGACAGACTTAAAAGAGATAGAACAAACTTCATCTGAAGAAGAAGGTAATTATAAGAAGGTTAATTTTGTGTGCCTTGATGTAAATCTTTTGGAGCAAGCGACAGTGACAGAGGACAGGCCTTTTTTAATTGCAATTGAGAAATCGTCATTAACTGAATCAAATATTGAGAGCTTAAAGGATATTATAAAAAATAATTCTGGACCAAATCCTGTCCATTTAAAAATATTATTCAATCATGCTGTTTGTGAAATAAGACTCGGTCCTGAATTTAGTGTTGCATTAACAGAAAAATTTGATAAAGAAATAAGCCAGTGGAAGAATAAAAAGTGGGTTACACATTGAACAGGGAGATCCATGTATGAAAAAAAAATCAATCTTTAAGCTGAAGGTATCATCTCATTTTAGTTCCTCTCACCAGCTAAGGAATTATAACGGAAAATGTGAAAATCTCCATGGCCACAATTTTGTAGTGGAAATAGTTGTAAAGGGCAGTGAATTAGACAAGGAAGTTGAATACTTAATGGATTTTAAAATACTTAAAAAGATGCTAAATGAAATCATTGAACCACTAGACCATGTTCATTTGAATAATGTGCCTCCTTTTGATAAGATCAATCCATCTTCTGAGAATCTTTCTAGGTATATATACAAGGAGATGGAAAAAAAACTTGAGCCATATAGAAATATTGAGATTGAACAGGTGGGGGTTGCTGAGAACGTTGGCAGCTGGGCCTACTATATGGAAAGTGAAAACTAGCCATGAGAATAGTAATTCAAAGGGTTAAATTCGCAGAAGTAATGGTTGAAAAAAGATCAGTAGCAAGAATTGATAAAGGACTTTTCTTGTTACTTGGATTTTCAAATAACGACAAAGAGATTTATAACTCTGCTTTATGGTTCAAAATTATAAAAAAGATTCCAGAGCTGAGGATATTTTCAGATGAGGATGGTAAATTTAATCTTAGTTTAATGGATGTGGATGGAGAAATATTGGTTGTTTCCCAATTTACTTTATATGGTGATATGAAAAAGGGCAAAAGACCGTCTTTTACAAATTCAGCCCCTTATAAAGAGGCAAAAGAACTCTACAAAGCATTTATAAAAGATTTAGAAAAATTAGTGCCAGGGAGAGTTAAACAGGGTATTTTTGGCGCAAATATGGACATTAATTTGTGTAACTCTGGGCCAGTAACTTTAATTTTGGACAGTGATTATATGTAATTATGAGAAGTTCTTTTGTAATAAAGATACTTTGTTCTAATAAGGATGAGTTATTAGAACATGCCTTAAAGAAGGTATTTTTTGAACGTGATTCAGTAGAAATTAAATACAGTGAAGGTACCAATAATTTTTTAGAAGATTATTATATAGTTAGACCAGACATAATAGTAGTTGATTCATATAAATTTTCTGTTGAAGTTATTAATTACATTAGAAATCAAGCAAATGACTCTGATGTATATATTTTAGTTATACTGGATAAGTCTGAGTTTGAGCTAAAAGAAGAAATCTTAAACCAGGGAGCAGACGATTTTTTAATTAAACCTTTCTCTTATGGAGAAGAAGAGGTAATTTCAAGATTAAATGTGGCAAAGAGACATACAATTTTGTATAAGCAACTAACAATTGCATATAATAGACTTTCAAAAGAAATTGAAACAGTAAGTGTCTTACAGCAAAAACTATTGCCTAAATCAACAGTTGAATTCCCTGGAGTGTTTATTGATTTTTTTTATGAACCATCTGATAGGGCAAGTGGAGATTATTTTGACTTCTTCCCTGTACAAGAAAATATTTTACGGGCTGTTATAGCGGATGTATCGGGGCATGGTTCAAAGGCCGCATTCATAATGTCAATGGTCAGGGCATTAGTTCGGGTCTCTAATAAGATATTTTTGCCCTTGGATGATTTAGTTAGTATCATAAATAATGAACTCATAGAGGTGATAGGGGAAGATATAGACTTTGTTACTTTATTTGCTGGTGATATTGATGTGGAGAATAGAGAGCTCTCATATATTAATGCAGGCCATTGTCCTGGCATTTTAGTAACAAATGAAAACCAGATATATTTGTTAGAGGCTGACAATAGTGTGCTTGGCTTTTTTTCCCAGGAATTTAAAATAAAAAAAGTTCCAATTAAAGACTACAGGGGAATTTTGCTTATAACTGATGGATATTATGAATGGAATTTGGATAGAAATAATATTTGGGGATTTAATAATTTCAAAAAATTTTTAGAGGACATTTTTACAAGAGAAAAAGAATTTTATCTTGATATGCTGGAAAGTTATTTAAATAATCAATTGGAACTTCCCCCAATGTATAGAGACGATAGAAGTGCATTGTGGATAAAATTCAAAAATAATAATTATAGAAAATGTTAACTTAAAATTAGAGTAGGAGTCTCAAAATGGAAACTTTGGATTTTAAAAAAGAGAAAAAGTACAGTATTATAAAGTATTCAGGGGAATTGACCCTAGATGTTGTGGAGGAATTAAAAGAAGAGATTTCAAAATTTATCGACGAATGTGGAGATGATAAGTCCATAGTGTTTGATCTATCTGATATTTCTTTTATGGATAGTTCTGGTATAGGATTTTTGGTCCATTTAAATAATGTAAACAAGACAAAAAACAAAATGTTATATTTATTAAAACCGTCAGCAGCAGTGAAAAAGACACTTTCTCTAGTAAATCTTTTGAACTTTTTTGAGATTATAGAAGATGAAAACGAGTTAGATATTGAAATTGAATAATAGCTAAGTACATAGGGTTCCAGGTTTGTATAACCTATTCTCCAATTATTTTAATGAGCACCCTTTTTTTTCTACCCCCGTCAAATTCTCCATAAATAATCTTTTCCCAGGGGCCAAAATCTAATTTTCCATTGGTAATTGCAACAACAACTTCTCTTCCTATAATCTGTCTCTTTATATGGGCATCTGCATTGTCTTCGCCCACGGCGTGGAGGTACACATTGTGTTTATATTTTGTTACAGGCTCATGGGGAACCAGTTCCTCCAAAAAATCGTCAAAATCCTGGTGAAGTCCTGGCTCGTCGTCATTAATAAATACAGAAGAGGTGATATGCATGGCATTAATTAGCATGAGCCCCTCTTTTATACCGCTTTCCTCAACACATTTTTCCACTTCAGGGGTGATATTTATAAAACCCCTTCTTGTCTTGACATTAAGCCAAAGTTCCTTACGATAACTTTTCATGGCTCAATCTCCCTGAGGGATAAGTTTTTTAATGTTCATGTTCTCTGTTTCGGTTAATATCTTTATATTTTTATTGAAAATTATCAATATTAAAATTTTTTTAGTTAACTTTTGAGTTGCCAGACCAATAATTGTTTTTGTTGAGGATTTGGATTATAATGGCTAAGGTCTATCAATAAAAGTTGTTTTTCAAAAAAATATTTTTAGTTTAAAAAGTGAACAAAAAATGTAAAATTTGTATTGTGGAGGTCATGATGAGCTTTAATATGGTGGTTTTGGTAAAGCAGGTTCCAGATACATCCAATATAGTTGAGGACGCCATGAAGCCTGATGGTACTGTAAATAGGGATGCCCTTCCAGCTATAATAAATCCAGAAGATTTGTGTGCCCTGGAGGAGGCCATAAAAATTAAGGAAAATTCAGGAGGCACTATAACTGTTATATCCATGGGACCTCCAAAGGCTGAAGATGCCTTGAGATATTGTTTATGCATGGGAGCAGATAAGGCCATACTTTTGAGCGACAGAAAATTTGCAGCATCAGATACACTTGCCACTTCATATACCCTTGCCAAGGCAATAGAAAAATTGCCGTGTTTTGATATTATTTTTTGTGGTAGACAGGCAATTGATGGAGATACTGCCCAGGTAGGACCTCAGGTTGCGGAAAAATTAAATATAAACCAGCTAACTTATGTATTTAATATAGCTCAGCTAACAAAAGAGTATATCGTGGTAAAGAGAGATATAGGTGATGGATATGAGGTTTGTAAATCTCCCCTGCCAGTCCTTTTAACAATTTCGTCTAAGGCAAATACCCCACGGCCACCTTCTGTAAAAAGGGCAATGGCATACAAGAATTTAAAGGCCCAAAAAGGTGATAATGGGTTAATTTTATTGTGGGACCATAACTCAATTGGAGCAGATCCAAATCGCTGCGGACTCAAAGGGTCCAAGACCAGGGTGAAAAAGGTGGAGAATGTGGTGTTAAAGACCTTTGACAAAAAGGATATTCAGCCCACATTGGACTGTATATCTGGGCTTTTAAAAGAGTTAATGGAAGATCACATAATCGGTTAGGAGGAATTGATGGAAAAAAATATAATGGTGTTTTTGGAGTATAAAAAGGGAAAGCTTCAGGATGTAAGCAAAGAACTCTTAAGTAAAGCAAGGACATTGGCTAAAAAATTGGGCAGCAAGGTCTTAGGCCTGGCAGTTGGATATAATCTCAAAAATTTACCTGAGTTAGGGGAATATGGTGCAGACAAGATAATTTATGTATCCAATAAAGAGTTATCCTTATACAGGAGTCTCCCTTTTGCAAAGGTAGTTATTTCTGCTATTTTGCATTATAAACCCTATATAGTCCTTTTTGGGGCAACTCATGTTGGAAGGGATTTGGCACCAAGGGTTGCCTCAAATTTACAGCTAGGTCTTACTGCTGATTGTACAGAACTTAAAATTGGTGATTACAGGGCTGGAAAGATTTTGTATAAAGATCAGCTACTTCAAATAAGGCCTGCGTGGGGGGGAAACATCATAGCCACAATTGTATCTCCAGAATCTATTCCCTCAATGGCAACTGTGAGGGAAGGTGTTATTGCTATTGATGAAATAACTCCTGGTAAAAAAGCGGATGTAGAAGAGTTTTGTGTAGAATTTTCAAAACAAGAGCTGCTAACAGAGATAATTGAACAGAGCATAGAAGAAAAGGACGTGGATTTAAAGGGCGCCAAAATAGTTATTGGCGCGGGAATGGGAGCAGCTGACGATCATATAATGGAATTGATTTTTAACCTGGCGAAATTACTTAAGGCAGAGGTTGGTGGGTCAAGGCCCATTATTGATGCAGGTTATCTAAGTCCGCATAGACAAATTGGCCAGACTGGGGTTACAATTAGACCAAATTTATATATTGCCATGGGGATTTCTGGACAGATCCAGCACCTTGTTGGAATCATGAATTCAAAGAGGATTATTGCAATAAACAAAGATCCAGAGGCACCTATATTTGAGGTGGCCCATTACAGGATCGTAGGTGACCTAAAAGATGTATTGCCAATGATGATTAAGGCATACAAAGGTATTTTAAAAAAGAGTTAATGTTACTGTAGGAGGTTTTAGCAGTGCCTAATTTTTATAAAGACAATAAGGACATATTATTTTTGCTTGATAATATAGATATATCCAAGATAATCTTGTTAAGGGAAAAAGATTTTAAAGAAAAAGATATTTATGAATATGCCCCATCAAGTGTTGAAGATGCAATGGAGAATTATAAAATTGCCCTTGATATATTAGGTGATATATGTGGCAATGTAGTAGCTCCAATGGCAAAGGATGTTGATATTGAAGGTGCCAGGTTTGAAAATGGTGAGGTACATTATGCAAATGGGACCAAAGAGGCATTACAGAGACTAACACAAGCAGATTTTATGGGTTTTACAATTCCAAGAAAATACGGAGGCCTGAATTTTCCAAAGACAATTTATTCCCTGGCCATTGAAATGGTCTCAAGGGCAGATGCTTCTTTAATGAATTTATTTGGATTGCAAGAAATTTCAGAAACAATATATAGATTTGGAACAGAAGCGCAGAGAAAAAAATATTTGCCCAAGTTTTGTTCTGGGGAATATACGGGGGCAATGGCACTGACAGAGCCTGATGCAGGTTCAGATTTGCAGGCTGTTTCATTAAAGGCCCATTTGGGCAATGATGGTAGATGGTATTTGGATGGGGTGAAGAGGTTTATCACCAATGGATGTGCAGATATAATCCTGGTTCTCGCAAGGTCTGAGCCGAATATTAAAGGCGCAAGGGGACTTTCCCTTTTTATCTATAAAAGAGATGAACATATAAAGATAAGAAGAATTGAGGAAAAATTGGGTATCCATGGATCACCCACATGTGAGATTATGTTTACACATGCACCAGCTGAGCTCCTTGGAGAAAGAAAATTAGGGCTGGTGAAATATACCTTTTCTTTGATGAATGGCGCAAGGCTGGGTGTAGCAGCCCAGGGAGTTGGCATTGCAGAGGCTGCATATAGAATGGCATATGATTACGCAAGCAGTAGAAAACAGTTTGGCTCATCAATTATTGAATTTCCCCAGGTGTATGAAATGCTAATTAACATGAAAGTGGACATAGAAGCAGCACGTAGACTGGTCTATTTTACTTCCAATATAGTTGATTTAAAGGAATCTTTTGAGGAAAGATTGGCAAACTCAGGGGATAAAACATTAAAAAAAGAATTTAAGCAATATTCAAGGTACGCCTCTTTTTTGACTCCTATGTCAAAAATATTTGCCACTGAAATGGCAAATAGGGTTGCTTATGATGCTCTTCAGATCCATGGAGGAGTAGGGTATACCAAGGACTTTGAAATAGAAAGAGTGTATAGGGACGCAAGGATTACAAATATCTATGAAGGCACTACCCAGCTCCAGGTCCACGCAGCTATTGGAGGGGTTATAACTGGTGGGGTAATGAATCTTACAGATGAACTTATTCTCAAAATTAATGATTCAAATCTAAAACAAGGGATTTTTGAGCTAAAGGAGTGTTTAGATAGTTGCATAAAACACATTAAAGAAGTTGGTGATTCTCAATTTCAGCACTATCATGCAAGGAGATTAGTTGAGTTAGGGATATTTTTGATAACTTCTTGTTTGCTGGCAATTGATGCTAAAAAAGATTTACGAAAACAAAAGGTAGCAGATATATTTTTAAATAGGGCTATAGCAAAGTCCCATGAATATAAAAAATATATCTTGTCAATTCCCCCATCAGTAATTAATTTTAAAAATGAGATTTTAAATGATTAAATTAAGTTTAATTGCCTAAAAAAGGGGAGGAGAATATGTTGGATTTTGTTAAAAAAGCTATGTATGCAGGACTTGGCACAATGGTGGTTACTAAAAAAAAGGTGTCAGCGGTGATGAAAAGATTGGAAAAGGAGGGGAAGATAAGTGCTAAAGAGGCAGAGGAGCTGACAAAAGAGATAATAGAGGCTGGAGAAAAGGAATTTGATACTTATAAAGAAGATATTAACAATGCCTTAAAAAAGTCTCTAAGTTCACTGGATCTTGTAAGACGTGAAGAATTTAATGAAGCCATGAACAGAATTAGGGAACTGGAAGATAGGATTTCAAAGCTGGAACAGAAAAAAGAAGAAAATTAAGGAGAGAATAGGGTAGTCGCCCTACCCCTTGAGTATTTTTAAGAGTTTATTATACTCCAGGGGTCACCTCCTGCTTTGAATGATACCTTGGTATCTTCTCCATATGTAGTCCTCAATACCTCCACAAATTTTTGATGTGTTAATTTTTTTTTATAAATTTTAAAATAAACAAGGCCTCGTCTATGCCAAGACGTGAGCAGATAAGAAGATACAAAACCCCAATTAGTGGTATAAACATGATAGAAAGGGCGTTTAAGGAAGATAGATTGAGGCAAGTTAAGTAGATAAAGATACTCAGCACACTAAAGATAAAAAGCTTTTTTTGTATCTGTATGAAGTGACCAATTTTTTTGTGGAGCGAATAGGATAATAGTATGACATTTACCCATGATGAGATTGATACAGCTAAGGCCAGGCCAAAATATTTAAGAGTTTTCATAAGTAAAACTCCACTAACAAGGTTAACAATAAGGCAAATTGAAGCAACAATTGCTGGGGATTTTGTGTCTTTTAGTGCATAGAGAGAAGATACTAAGGTCCTAACTAAACTAAATGCTGGAAGTCCAAGGCCATATGCAATAAGACAAAGAGAAGTGGCATGTACACTATTTTCATTAAATGCACCTCTATAAAATAACAGTTTAATAATTGGACTTGATAATCCTATTAAACCAGCAGTTGCTGGAAGACATATAAAAAGTATCAGGTAAAGGCTCTGGTTTAAGGTTTGTTTGAACTTTGTTATGTCCTTTTGTGCTGCAAGATGTGATAAGTCTGGAAGGGCTGCTACACTAACAGCCACTCCAAAAATGCCAAGGGGAAATTGCACCAGCCTATCTGCGTAGTATAGATAGGAAACTGATCCTGCCTGTAGATATGATGCCAGGATGGTATTTAGTACAATATTTAATTGATATACTGCCGCCCCAAACACAGATGGGAGCATGAGTTTTACAAGTAATTTTAGTCCCTTGTGCTTTAGGTCAATCTTGCCAATCCATGAGAAATTAAATTTTTTTAATGCAGGTTGTTGCATTAAAAATTGTGAAATACCAGCGATTAATACTCCGTAAGAAAGTGCTAATGGAATATTTATTTTTTTTACATATGCAATGTATCCGCTTGCAATTAAAACTATATTTAAAATACAGGGAGCAAGGGCTGGGGATGCAAAATGTCCAAGTGAATTTAGTATTCCCATACATAGGGCAACTGCAGATATAAATATTATGTATGGAAAACATATCCTGATTAGCTTTGTGGTAAAATTAAATACATCAGGTCTGCTTTTAAAACCAGGGGCAATTAAATAAGTGATATACGGGGCAAAAATAATGGCAAGAATTGTGATTATGGTTAACACAAACAATAACCAACAAAATGTTGATCTGGCAAAACAAAATGCGGAATCCTCACCTTCTTTTAATTGGAGGTTTTTAAAAATAGGCACAAATGCCATGGTAAGGGAGCCTTCAGCAAATAGCCTCCTGAGTAGGTTTGGCACCCTGAAGGCCACAAAAAAGACATCTGCCATTGCACTGGTTCCAAGGAAATACGCAATTACAACATCTCGCAAAAAACCCAGTATCCTGCTAAGAAGTGTGGCACCAGCAATAATTGAGGTATTTTTTATTAATCTTGACATTTGATAGTATTATTTTTGACAATTTTATGAATGCAACTTTATCATTGAATGATTGGTCTAAATAACATACAATTCAACGCAACAAAAGTAAAACTATTTAACATGCTAAAAAAATTAAATAACAAGAGGTGATATTATGGGGTTTACATGGGCAGGATTTAAAGAAAAATTAGAGGAAATACACGTATTTCCAGAACACTATGTGTTTAAATTTATAGTGCCTGTGGATAGGCAAAAACAGGTAATAGAACTATTTCAAGGGGAGGAGGTAAAGGTCAGAAACTCAAAGAGCGGAAAATTTATTAGCATAACTGCACGGTGTTTTGTTTCCTCATCAGAAGAGGTCATATCTATTTATAAAAAAGCAGCAAAAATAGAAGGCATTGTTGCACTTTAAAACTTAAGGGAGATTTTTTATGTTTCAATTAGCTTTAATCTTCTTTCTGGTTCCAATTTTTGAGCTCTATTTTTTAATAAAAATAGGTTCTGTAATTGGACCATTTAACACTATTATGCTGGTTATATTGACAGCAGTGTTTGGGGCATATCTGGCAAAAAGGGAGGGGCTTAGAACTTTATACAAGATCAGGGAAAATATGTATCAGGGTATTATGCCAACAGAAGAATTAGTTGATGCATTTATGATTTTTGTAGCAGGTATTTTGCTACTTACCCCAGGACTTATAACAGATGTCCTTGGTCTTTGTATGTTGGTGCCTACATCTCGGGAAATATTTAAAGGATATTTAAAGAGGTGGATGAAAAATAAAATACAAAAGACAGATGTGTATATTGATATATAGCCATGGGATACAGTGATTTAAATTCCTGCATCAAGGATTTATACAAAAATAAAGATCTTGCTGTAATAGATATAGAAGTTGATCCAAACTTAGAAATTGCTGCAATCCAGAGGAGGGTCTTTAGAAAAGAAGGCCCTGCTATTTTGTTTACTAAAGTAAAAGGTACAAAATTTCCAATGGTGGGGAACCTCTTTGGTACAAAAAAGAGAATCAAATACATATTCAGAGATTTTTTTAAAACATGGGATAAGGTTTTAAAAGTTATCAAAGACCCTAAAGCCCTTATAAAGGATCCAAAGGCGTGGTACTATATTTTTAAAATGGGTTTATGTATAAGGCCTAAGGTTATAAAAAAAGATATTGATGAGTTTTTTAAGACCTGCAAAATAAGTGATCTTCCTTATCTTAAATCCTGGCCCATGGATGGGGGTGGATATATAACCCTCCCTCAGGTATATAGTGAAGATCCCAAGAGGGGTGGTTTTAAAAATTCCAATCTTGGAATGTATAGAATCCAGTTAAATGGCAATCAATTTATTGAAAACAAAGAAGTTGGTCTTCACTATCAAATACATAGAGGGATTGCCTATCACCACCAAAAGGCCATTTTAATGGGCGAGAAATTTAAAGTAAATATCTTTGTTGGTGGTCCTCCAGCAATGACCTTTAGTGCAATTATGCCCCTTCCAGATGGTATGCCAGAGGTGTTTTTTGCATCACTAATGGCCGGGCATAGGATAAAATTTATCAGGTCCAAGGGATCTTTGCCAATACCAGTTAATGCAGACTTTTGTATATCAGGTTATGTGAATGGCAAACAAACAAAAAAAGAAGGGCCATTTGGTGACCATCTTGGATACTATAGCCTAGTTCATGATTTTCCAGTGCTTCAGGTAGAGAAGGTGTATTACAATAAAGAAAATCCCATCTGGCCCTTTACAACAGTTGGAAGACCACCTCAAGAGGATTCAATAATTGGAGATGTGATCCATGAAATTGTAGCTCCTTTTGTTGGTAAGGTTTTTAGTGGAGCTTATGAAGTACATGCAGTGGATGCAGCAGGGGTACACCCATTGCTACTTGCAATTTCCAGAGAAAGTTATGTTCCATTTGAAGATAATAGAATTCCACAAGAAATATTAACTGCTGGTATGTCTATTTTGGGCAATACCCAGACATCTTTGTCAAAATATGTATTTATTGCTGCAAAAGAAGATGATCCCCATCTCACAACAAAGGATATTCCATATTTTTTTACCCATGTAATGGAAAGGCTAGATCCAACAAGGGATCTACACTTTATTACCAGGACAACAATGGATACCCTAGATTACTCAGGAATTAGTTTAAATCAGGGTTCAAAGGTGATAATTTCAGTTGCAGGCAAAAAGAAAAGAACTCTGACTTCAAAATTAAATAATGATTTGCACCTTGCAAAAGGATTTTATAATCCCAAGATGTTTTTTAAGTCTATTTTGGTAATAAAAGGCCCTCCCCATAATCTGGACAGGGACACACATGATCCAGCCATAATAGAGTTAGCTGATGGCTTAAAAGACCAAGATCTAAAGGGAATCTGTTTTATTGTGGTTGTAGATGATGTGGATTTTACAACAAAAAATTGGGATAATTTTTTGTGGGTCACTTTTACCCGTTCAGATCCTGCTACTGATATATATGGCGTAGATTCATTTATTAGATGTAAACATTGGGGTTGTCGTGGACCAATTATTATAGATGCAAGGCTAAAAAAATATCACGCACCAGTTT
>JAMOQN010000119.1 GCA_027063985.1 Desulfohalobiaceae bacterium | reverse complement strand
GATTAAAAGATGCATTATTAGCTGCCTCCCTTGTTAAAGACAAATTGCCTATAAAAGTAATCAGGATATCTCTTAGTGATACCAAAAAAGAAGAGATGAATCTATGCCATATAGACGAATATCACCAATATCTTATCCCCAAACAGGTAGCTGATATTATGAGAGATTCCCATGTACTTATTTTATCTTCTGGACATGGTGAAGGTTTTGGACTCCCTGCCATAGAGGCCATGGCTTGTGGATTACCTGTAATTATGACGAATATAGATAGTTTTAGAGAAATTGCTGCCAACAAATATCCCATCCCATTGGTAGATGTAGGAGATATAAAAGGGATGGACTCTATGATTTTTAAAGTGCTTACAGATACAGATCTCTTTTTAAGGGCAAGGAAAATAGGTATAGAACTAGCTCGTGAGTATAGTTACACGAAAGTAGTTGAAAGGTTTTTGAGCCTTGAGATATTTTAAAAATCCCTCTTTTTTAATTTATAATATATTTCTGCATGATTATTTATTGGTTTAAAGTGTAAAAGAGGAGAATATATCCGCCAACCTTCAAGAGAATCATAACGTACCCAAAAATCTACAGAATGTTGCAAGAACAAACGAAATTTACCCTTAGGAGGTAAACTATATATGCTTTCAGGTAAGTTCCATCGCGCTCCAAGAAAAAAATATGTTCCTTTCTTATAAGGTCCAAACTCCCATTTAATAATACCATTTTTATAAATTAGTTTGGCCCATAAAGGCTTATTATTTTGGATCACACAACTCTCAAGTTTTTTTATTGGCACAACTTGTCCATTTATATATTGCCACCAGGAGACTTCCTTATTTTTCATAATTTGAGAGCATAAACACATATCTACACATATTTTAGGAGTCGAGTCTTCCGTTGGAATTTGGTGAGTTATCACAGCTAATTTTTTAAGAAAAAAATAGAACCAACTCGGAGATGGTGGTTTTACCAAAACAGCATCTGATTTAGGTAATAACATAAATTTTCCTGAAATTTTATGAGCTGTATATGTCTCTATTGCCTCTTGATAATTATTAGAGGCTTGCAAAATATGAAGATTTATACTTATAATAAAAAGAACGATAGGTCCTACTAACCATAAGCCCTTTGGTAAAGATAATAAACTTTTTAAAA
Source organism: Desulfohalobiaceae bacterium (assembly GCA_027063985.1). Classification (GTDB taxonomy): domain Bacteria; phylum Desulfobacterota; class Desulfovibrionia; order Desulfovibrionales; family Desulfothermaceae; genus Desulfothermus. The sequence continues at coordinate 1,320 of JAMOQN010000119.1, read as the reverse complement.
TAAATCCTATAAAAATGTAAAAACTTATTGTGAATACAATAAGGATTCTAAGGTTGTAAAGAGGCACGGGATTGTGTTCTAAAAAGGATAATACTGGAAGAATAGGTATTGTAATAGATATTGCCCAAAGGAATAAAAAAAATAACTTTTTTAAGTTGTTGTGAATATATAATATTCCACCCCCTATCACTATTATCGCAATAACAACAGCTTCTATTGGAGACCAGCCCATGGAATGAATAAATCCAATTAAAAATTTTTTAAAAAAATACCCAAAGGAAAAATTTTTTATATTCTTATTAAGAATATCGCATGTCATTATATGGGAGAAACTTAGCATATAAATTCGCCATATAATGTAGGCTATAGCGATTACTATATAAGGCATAAGAGATTTAAAACGATAATAGAGTTGTTTTTTCTTATTATAGTTAGAGAATTCTAAAGGGAAAAATAGTAATAATATTATCATCGGCGTATATATTTCTTTAGCAGTCATGGCTAATCCATAGAAAATAGTTCCTAAAACACTAATCCATGTGCTTTTTGTTGTGGTAGATTTAATAAACAGCCAGAAGGCTATTGTTGCCAATCCTAAGCCCTCTAAATAATGTCTAACCCACAAAAATTCAGCAAAGCAAGCCGCTGGTCTGCTAGTGATAAAAAGAATAAGAATAATAAGAGTTACTAAAGGTGGTAAAAACTCAATAATAGCCAAATAACAAAAAATAAGAACAAGAGAAAAAGATATTAACTGATGAATATAAAAGCCTTTTACATGGAAACCAAAAAGATGCCAATCCATACCAAAAGACAAGTTTATCCAGGGTGTTAAATTACTAGATGCAAGAGACCTCCATACTTGAGGACAATAAAAATGTTTAAAAATACCATTTTTGACTGTAGAATATAAAATAGCAGTATCATCTCCTGTCCACCACCCATAGTGAATGACAAATCCATAAAGACTCCATAAAATCAAGATACAAATTAAAATGTTAAAAAAGTGCCTAAAATAGGATAAATAAAATAGACGAAGAAAGTGAGATGATAAGCTTTTCGAAAAACTCTGAATTTTATTCAATTTCTTTTTCCACCACATATAATGGTCTTTTTTTTATTTCCTCGTATATTTTAGCAATATATTCCCCAACAATACCTAAACCAATCATAAGACTACTGCCAATAACCAATTGGAGTATAATTACTGTACTAAACCCTGGTACTGCCCTTCCTATAAATTTAAGATAAAGAGTTTTTACTCCAATAAAAATAGCTAATAGTAAAATAAATATACCCAGAAAGCTAATAATACGCAAT
>JAMOQN010000118.1 GCA_027063985.1 Desulfohalobiaceae bacterium | reverse complement strand
ATGCACGGCTCTAGTGTGCATATTAGCAAACAATTTGTCAATCGGTAGTTTGATAATTTCCTTCCTGCCTCTCTTATTGCCAGAATCTCTGCATGGGCTGTTGGATCCTTGGTTGAGATACTTTTGTTATGGGCACGGGCAACTACATCACCATCTTCAGTTATTACAACTGCCCCAACTGGAACTTCGTCTTCAAGATAAGCCTTTTTTGCCTCTTCTATGGCTATCTCCATATAAAAAGAATAATTTAATGCATCAACATTGGACATAACTTTATTTTTTCCTGAGATATTCAACTCCATTTTTAAAGATTGAAATTCCAGTTATTTGATTGAATATCCCCTCTCTTGTCCATTTAGGATGATTTGTTGGATGATTATACGCCTCTGGATGTGGCATAAGTCCAAAAATCCTACCTGTTGGGTCAGTTAGGCCTGCAATACCCATAGGTGATCCATTTGGATTATACGGATATTTTTGTGTCACCGCCCCATGTTCATCTGTATATTGGATGGCAATTAGATTTTGATCCTCTATTTTTCTTAAAATTTCTTCATTTTTGGGCACTACTTTGCCTTCTCCATGTCTAACTGGCAAATACATAAATTCAATGTCCTTTAAAAAGACACAATTACTATTTGGATTTGCCTTTAAAAACACCCATCTATCTTCGAATCTAGCAGAATCATTATAACTTAGACTCACCTGTCTTTCAAAATAGTTATCATCTGCAGCAGGCAAAAGCCCAAGCTTTGTAAGTAGTTGGAAGCCATTACATATTCCAAGTATGATGCCGCCTTCCTCATGTACTTTTTTTATTTGGGCAAGAATTGATTTACCAGATTTGGTCTTTGTATATTTAATTCTAATTGCAGCAGCTTGAGCAGCTCCCAGGTGGTCTCCATCTAAAAAACCACCTGGAAACACAAGAAAATTGTAATCTTCAATTTTTACTTTTTCCTGAACAATTTCCGCAAAATGAGAAATTTGAACATCATCTGCACCAGCTATCTTAGCTGCGTATCCACTCTCCCTCTCACAATTTGTTCCATAACCAGTTAATACTAATACTTTAACTTTCTTTTTTGTCATCTTGTCTCACCTGGCCATTTTCTTTTTTAACAATATCCCACACCTCATCTATGTGTTCCACTGGAATTATCTCAATTTTTTTTGTGAGTTCTTTAGGAATTTCCTCTAAATCTTTAATATTTTGCTTTGGCAAAATTACCTTTTTTATGCCTGCTGCCACTGCAGCTAGAATTTTCTCTTTTATGCCACCAACTGGCAGGATCCTTCCCCTTAAAGTAATTTCACCAGTCATGGCTATTTCATTACTCAAAGGAATATTTGTAAGGGCAGATAAAAGAGCCATGACAAGGGTTATACCTGCTGATGGACCATCCTTTGGAATGGCACCTGCTGGAACATGGATGTGGATGTCTTTTTTTTCCGCAAAGTCTTCAGATAGGTTTAAGTGAGATGCACGGGATCTTGCATAACTTACTGCAGCCTGGGCACTTTCTTTCATCACATCGCCTAGCTGACCTGTAAGTATCAGTTTCCCTTTACCTGGCATGGTCAAGACTTCTATATGTAATATCTCTCCACCAGATGGGGTCCAGGCAAGTCCTAGAGCAACACCTGCTGGAAGCTCCTTTTCTCTCTCTTCTTCTAAATATTTTGGCGCTCCAAGGTATTTATGTACATTGGTTGCAAGTATTAGAAATTTTTTCTTTTTTGCTCCTTCTGCAATTTTCCGTGCCACTTTTCTACATACAGTGGCAATTTGTCTTTCCAGATTTCTAAGTCCAGCCTCCCTTGTATAGTTTTTTATAATTACCTTGAGTGCACCTTCATTAAAGGCAATGATATTTTCTTTTAAACCATGCTCCTTTAATTGTTTTGGGATCAAATACTGTTTTGCTATTCTTATTTTTTCCTGTTCTGTATATCCAGGTATTCTAATTACCTCCATCCTGTCTAGTAAGGCTGGAGGTATTGTATCCAGCATATTTGCGGTACAAATGAACATTACCTTGGATAGATCAAATGGTACATTTAAATAATGATCAGTAAATGAATGGTTTTGTTCAGGATCCAATACTTCCAGTAAGGCAGACGAAGGATCACCCCTAAAATCCGTTCCAACTTTGTCTATTTCATCTAACATAAATACAGGATTTTTTGTTCCAGCCTCTTTTATGCCCTGTATTATCCTACCAGGCATTGCGCCAATATAGGTCCTTCTATGTCCCCTGATCTCTGCCTCATCTCTCATGCCACCTAATGACATACGAACGAACTTCCTCTTTAAACTCCTGGCAATGGATTTGCCCAATGATGTTTTACCTACTCCTGGAGGTCCTACAAAGCACAAAATAGGCCCTTTCATTTTGGGGTTTAATTTTCTAACAGAAAGGTATTCTAAAATCCTTTCCTTTACCTGTTTTAGATCATAATGGTCTTCATCCAGGATCTTTTTTGCCTTTTTTATATCTAACTCATCTTTTGACACCTTTTTCCAGGGAAGTTCAACAAGCCAGTCCAGATAGGTTCGAATTACAGTAGCTTCTGAGGAATCAGGATGCATATTTTCTAGTCTATTTAGTTGTTTTAGGGCCTCTTTTTTCACATTCTTTGGCATACCAGATTTTTCAATGGCCTTCCTGAGTTCTTCAAACTCCTCTTCTTCAGAATCATCTTCACCAAGTTCTGATTTTATTGCCTTAAGTTGCTCCCTCAAGAAAAATTCCCTCTGGGCCTTGTCCATGCCTTCTTTGGCCATTGCCTGAATTTTGTTTTGTAAAACAGCAACTTCCACTTCCTTCATGAGTTGCTTATTAACTAGCTCTAGCCTTTTAACAGGATCCAGACATTCCAGGATGGATTGAGCAACATCTGTAGGCATCCTCAGATTTGAGGCTATTAAATCTGCCAGCCTACCAGGATCATCAATACTGTTTAGTATAGCCATCATTTCAGTGGGATCCATCCCCCTAAGGGATATTATCTTTTCACTCTGCTCCCTGGCTGTTCTCATTTGTGCTTCCACCTGGGCGCTATAATCTGTAACTGGCTGTTCCTGGATTATTTCAACTTCTACCATATGAAATGGTTCTTCTTGAATAGGCTGTTTTATTTTTGCCCTGGCCAGACCCTGCACCAAGATCTTCAGTTTCCCATCAGGCATTTTTAACATTCTCATTATGATGGCTATGGTACCTACCTGATAGACATCTTCTATTTTGGGATCTTCTACCTTTTCATCTTTTTGCGTGGCTATAAAAATATATCTTTGATTTTCATTTATGGCAGATTCTATTGCTTTAATGGATTTTTCCCGACCTATAAAAAGGGGGATTATCATGTAGTTAAATACAACAATATCCCTTACAGCAAGTAGAGGGAGCTTTGTTGGAATCTCCAAGGCTGGTTGGGCATCAGATGGATTTTGAGGGTTTTGTCCCTGGCTCCCTCCTCCTTGATCGTTTAACTGAATAGGTCCCTGGATATTTCCGTTTTTCTCACTCATTTATTTATCTCCTCTATTGTTTTCGTTATTGCATAGCTAATAGTTAAACTGTTATTGGTTAATTTAACATTAATATAATGTCAATTTTTAAAAGTGCAATCAATTTGTTCTGATTTTTCAACCTAGGCTAAAATTAGTTGTTATTATCGGATGTTTGCCAAGGGTGTTGTAAACTTGGGACAAAGACTAAATTATATTATTTTCTTTAAAACTAAAGTAGTTGTCTTTTGAGATAATTATATGGTCAAGTAAATTTACTTCAATTTCCTCAAGAATCTTTCTAAATTTCTTTGTAATCTTCATGTCCTCCTGGGAAGGGCTAGCATCTCCTCCTGGATGATTATGTATAAAAATTACCCCTACTGCCCTTTTTCTCAATATGACTTCAACCACTTCTCTAGGATATATATTTAAATAGTTAACTGTGCCCTGGGCTATTTCTTCTAAAGAAATTATTTTGTTTTTCCCATTTAATAGTAAAAGATAAAGGTGTTCTTTATCTAACATGCCAAATTTATTTTTTAAATACAAAAATACCTCTTTAGGACTTTTAATCCCATCTTTTTGAGTTAAATCCTGCTCCTCTATTCTTGTTATTAATTCCCTTATAACTCTGATAAATGTCAAAAGTCCTGTAGATACGCCATTTATTTCTAATAATTCATGATCTGGTGCAAAGACAACACCTTTTAAGTTGTCAAATGTATTTAAAAGTTCCTTGGCAATTGTTTTAGTATCTTTTCTTGGAAGGCCATAACTGAGTAGTAATTCAAGTAGTTCATAGTCATAAAATAAATTTGCTTCTTTTAAAAATTTTTGTTTTAAACGTCTTCTGTGTCCAATATAGTGGGGTTTTTCCTTCTTTTGTCTCATATATGAATTTATAAACTTTTAAAAATGCTTTGCATTGATGCTACTAAATTTTCAAAAACCATGCTGGGATTAATATTTGAGGTTTTTAATCTTAATTCTGCATCCAATACAATATTGTAAATCTCAATAATTTTTTTTGGGCCAAGTTTTTTGGCAATATTAATCTTTTTTGTTTTTACCCAATTTGGTAAATAAACAGATTCTCCTTTAAGTAGATTCCATAATATTTTTACTTCTCTTTTAAATAATCCTAGTATAGGAAAGATTGATTGGTGTGAATTTATCTCTTTATTAATTATAGTATCCCAAACCTTATCTTTAGGCGCAAGTCCCTCTAAGGAATTTATTAAATCAAATATATTGTACTCAAATGAAGGCGATATAACACTTAAGTCTTCTACACATATAACATTTTTATTTAAAGTCTCTAATTTTTTTAATTCATTTTTAATTGATGACAGGTCTTTGGGTAAGATCTCCTTTAAGTGTAACATGACTTCATGTGAAATGTTAATTTTATTTTTCTTTGACCATCTATTTATATAATCTGTCAAAAATTGTTCATCTACTCCAGGATGACGAAATATCCACTTTCTTTTTTCTGCAAATTTATAGTACTTTTTATTTTTTAAAAATTGTATATTAGTAGGTTTACCTTTGTTCCATTCAGACTCAATACATATAAATGGACATACATCAGGGTTGAATTTATTTAAAAAATTTGATAGCTTATTCCAAAATTCCCTTGGTAGTTTTTCTGCACGTCTTAAGATTATCGCCTGTTTTGTGTTTATTAAAGATGAGGATCTTAGGTAGTTAAAAAAAATATCACTTTGATCTTCGTCTCCCCAGATTAATTTTTTTTCCCAATTACCAGAGAACTTTTTAAGAGTGTTGTTAATAAAGTCAGAGATCACTTCAAAGTCAGGGCATATACAAATAAAATATCCTTCTCTCATGGCAAGTTTATGTTAAAAATTATTTGAAAGCTGCATGGCGAGTTTAATAATTATATCTTTTATCACCTTCTCTCTGGTCCTTTTAACTTCTGATGCTGACGCATTTTTAGATAAAGACTCGCATTTTGATATATTCTTTGAATCCCAGACAAGCTTATCTTGTCTGTTATATAAATAACATCTTACGGTCATACATAGATCAGATTTTTCTGTCTCTTCATAAATATTTTCCACATCTGTTTCCAAAGAGTAGTCTACTATCTCTATGATTAATTGTGCTTCAGCTTCCTCATTATCCACAAATTTTATATTGCTAGATCTTTTTGAAAATTCATCAATGAGTTGTGTCCTAAATTCTGTTGGGATCTGGGGATTAGTAGTGGGATTTTTTATTTTTGATATATTGATAAGGGTAATGTTTTCAGGTAAAATTATCGGGGATGTGGATATTAATTGATATCCACATCCCAAAATATTTATAATAAATATGAGAGGGGTAATTATCTTTAAAAGTGTTTTAAACCACCACATTGACCAATTTTCCAGGAATTACGATTATTTTTTTGATTTCTTTATCACCAATATGTCTTTTCACATTTTCATTTTCAATGGCCACTTTTTCTATTTCCTCTTTTGAATAATCCGCTGGAACAGTTATTCTTGCCCTCAGTTTTCCATTTACCTGAACAACAATTAGAACTTCATCTTTTACAAGTGCCTCTTCATCTATTGTTGGCCATGTACATTTTGCAAGGTGCGTGGTATATCCCATCTGTTCCCACAATTCTTCACATATATGGGGAGCCATTGGATATAGGGTTATTAACACAGTTGACCATGCAGAAGATAGGACCTTTTTATCTCCTTCTCCAGAGCTCAGTTTGTCCATCTTGTCCTGTATTTCATTTACAAGTTCCATTATTGAGGCAATGGCTGTATTAAACTGATACTTTTCCTCTAAGTCATTGGTGATCTTTTTCAATGTAGCGTGCTCTTTATATCGAAGTTCTTTGGCCTCTTTTGAAAGTTTATCTGTTATCTTGGCAGCTGGTCCGATTGGGACAAGTCTGGGTTTAAGTTTCTTTGACAGAGTCCATAAGCGATGTAAAAACCTATGGGCACCTTCAATTCCAGAATCACTCCACTCAAGCTCTTTTTCAGGAGGTGCAGCAAATAAAATAAATAATCTAGTTGTATCTGCACCATATTTTTCAAGCATATGGTTTGGGTCCACTACATTGCCCTTGGATTTACTCATTTTTGCCCCATCTTTTAGCACCATTCCCTGGGCAAGTAATCTTTGAAAGGGCTCATGAAAATCAAAATATCCAAGGTCCCTTAATGCCTTGACAAAGAACCTGGAATATAAAAGGTGCAATATTGCGTGTTCTATCCCACCAATGTATTGATCACAGGGCATCCAGTATTTTAATGCCTCGTCATTAAATGGAGCACTATCTATTTTTGCGTCAGTGTATCTAATAAAATACCAGCTGGATTCAACAAAGGTATCCATTGTATCTGTTTCTCTTTTAGCTGGCCCTCCACATTTGGGACAGGTTGTATTTACAAATTCTTCTGAATCTGGGAGAGGAGATCTCCCATCTGGATGTGTCTTTATATCAAGGGGCAAAACAACAGGAAGGTCCTTTTCTGGGACCAATTGAACCCCGCATTTGTCGCAATATATTACTGGAATGGGTGTTCCCCAGTATCTTTGCCTGGAGATATTCCAATCCCTGATCCTGTAATTCACACTTTTTTTTGCAATTCCCTTTTTCTCTAAATATTCAACGATCTTTTGTTTTGCCTCTTCATTGAAAAGTCCTGAAAAATCGCCAGAGTTTATTAAATATCCTTCTCCTGTATATGCGGCTTCAAGATCTTCTACCTTTAACTCTTTATCTTTTGGCGTAATTACCACCTTTATTTTTTGATTATATTTTTTTGCAAATTCAAAATCCCTCTGATCATGGGCTGGAACAGCCATAACTGCACCTGTTCCATATTCCATAAGGACAAAATTTGCTACAAATATGGGCATTTTTTCATTGGTAACAGGATTTATACAGTATTTACCTGTAAACACCCCTTCTTTTTCTAAATCCTCTGTACTCCTCTTTTTTGTATCTATTTTTTTTGTCTTTTCAATAAATCTTAATACCTCATCTTTTTTGTCAGAATCTTTAATAAGCTCTGGAATAAGTGGATGTTCAGGGGCTAGGCTCATAAATGTTGCGCCGAATAATGTATCTGGCCTGGTAGTAAAAACAGTTATTTTTTTATCTAATCCTTCTACCTGAAAATCGATCTCAGCGCCCACACTTTTGCCTATCCAGTTCCTTTGCATGGTGATGACCCTATCTGGCCATCCCCCTTCCAATTTTTCAAGGTCATTTAACAACTCTTCTGCATAATCAGTTATCTTCAAAAACCATTGAGCCAGTTCCTTTTGTTCTACAACTGATGAACACCTCCAGCAAAGACCATCTTCTACTTGTTCATTTGCCAGTACTGTATGACAAGACGGACACCAGTTTACTGGTGCCTTTTTTCTATATACCAGCCCTTTTTTATAGAGCTGGATAAAGAATAGCTGTTCCCATTTGTAATATTCTGGGACACAAGTAGTTACCTCCCGGTCCCAATCAAGGGAATACCCAAGCCTTTTTAATTGAAACTTCATCTCTTCAATATTTGAAAAGGTCCACTTGGCAGGATGAATTCCGTGTTTAACAGCTGCATTTTCAGCAGGCAGACCAAAGGCATCCCATCCCATGGGATGAAGTACATTATATCCCCGCATCCACTTATATCTGGCAATACAGTCGCCTATTGTATAAACCCTCACATGTCCCATGTGAATCTTTCCAGAAGGATATGGGAACATCTCAAGGACATAATATTTTGGTTTGTTTGATTTATGGGTTACATTAAAATATCTGTTTTTGTTCCAGATTTCCTGCCATTTTTTTTCGATCTCATCAGGAATATATTTGTCCATCGCTGGTCTCCTCACGATTTTGCAATTTGTTTTCAAGGGTCTTTGCCACTGCATCTAAGATCCCATTAACAAACCTTTTTGAATTATCATCTCCAAATGCTTTGCTAAGCTCAACAGCTTCATTTATAGCCACTTTAGTTGGGACATCGTCTCTATACATCATTTCAAATATTGATAGTCTAAGTATTGTGAGTTCAACTTTGGCAATTCTACTTAATTTCCAGTTTTTTGAGTGGGCTTCGATTATTTTGTCTAATTCATTGATATGATCTAAGGTGCCTTTTACAAGCTCTTTGGCAAATTCAACAGCTTTTTCATTGATTGGATATTTTTCATCTGCACAAAAATGGTCTATCATTTTTAGATAGTTATCCACGCCCTCTTGTTCTAAAAAATTTGTGCTATATAAAACCTGGAACGCTATTTTTCGTCCAAGTCTCCTTGGGCCTTTTTTCCTTTTTTTAATATTCTCCATATTAGAGGGGTCCATTGGGGTTTATTGGGTTTATTGAGTTTATGGGTTTATTGGGTTCATGGGTTTGTTGAGTTTATGGATTTGTGGGTTTGTTGGGTTCAACGCTTAATCCTCTAACCCTTAACCCCTAACCCTTTAACCCTCAAACCCCTTTAATTGACTTATAACTTGAGCAGTCTCTAAAGCGGCCTGTGCAGCCTCTGCACCTTTATTTCCTGCCTTACTTCCTGCCCGCTCGATTGCCTGTTCCAATGTATCCGTTGTAAGCACTCCAAAGGTAACAGGAATATTTGCTTCCAGTGATACCTGTGCAATACCTTTGGCTACTTCTGATGCCACATAATCAAAATGAGGGGTTGCTCCCCGTATAACTGCTCCAAGGCAAATTACTGCATCTACCTTCTTGGACATAGCAATTTTTTTTGCAACAACAGGCATCTCAAAGGCACCAGGCACCTTTATTAAAATAATGTCCTCTTCCAAAACCCCATGTCTTACTAAAAAATCAATTGCACCACTCACAAGCCTAGAGACAATAAAATCATTAAATCTACTTGCAATTAACGCAAACTTTAGCCCTTTTCCTATTAATTTTCCCTCGATGGTTTTGATATTGTTCATTTTGGAACCTCTTGTGAAATTTTATTTAAGCATTCTTCGTCTAACATGTGCCCCATTTTTTCTTTCTTGGTTTTAAGATATTTTCTATTCTCTTCACATACTGGTCCGATAATAGGAACCCTTTCTACTACTTCCAGCCCATGTCCTTCAAGTCCAACTATCTTTTTGGGATTGTTGGTGAGCAGTCTCATCTTTGTAACACCCAAATCCACCAAGATCTGTGCCCCAATACCATAATCCCTTAGATCAGGTTTAAATCCAAGGATCAAATTGGCTTCAACGGTGTCCTTACCCTGATCCTGTAATTGATACGCCTTTATTTTATTTCCAAGACCAATCCCTCTACCTTCTTGCCTCATATAAAGCAGCACTCCCTTTCCTTCTTGTTCTATCATCTGTAAAGCCTTATGTAATTGAGGACCGCAATCACAACGGAGGGAACCAAAGACATCTCCAGTTAAACACTGGCTATGAACCCTCACTAAAACAGGTTCTCCTTCTTTTATTTCACCTTTTACAAGGGCTAGATGTACATAATCGTCAATGTCGCTTTCATAGGCTATGGCCTTAAATTCACCAAATTTTGTGGGTAGCCTTGCCTCTCCAATCCTTCTAACCAGGGAATCAAATTTTGATCTATATCTAATTAGATCCTCAATTGTAGCTATCTTTAAATTGTGTTTTTTTGCAAATTCAATGAGATCAGGCATCCTGGCCATGTTGCCATCATCCCTCATAATTTCGCAAATAACAGCAGCAGGTTTTAAGCCTGCCAGACGGCATAGATCAACACTTCCTTCAGTCTGTCCAGCCCGAACCAGGACCCCTCCCCTTCTTGCCCTTAAAGGAAATACATGACCTGGAGTGGAAATATCTTCTGGGGTTACGTCGTCTTTTACTGCAGTCAAAATAGTTGTAGCCCTATCATAGGCAGATATTCCCGTTGTTACACCCCTTGCAGCTTCAATTGAAACAGTAAATGCTGTTCCAAATTTGGATTCATTTCGTTTTGGCTGGAGATCTAACTTTAATTTGTCAACTAATTCAGGGGCCATGGCCAGACAAATAAGTCCCCTTCCATATTTGGCCATAAAATTAATTGCCTGGGGTGTTACTTTTTCTGCAGCAATAGTTAAATCACCCTCATTTTCTCTGTCTTCATCATCAACCAAAATTATCATCCTGCCCTTTCTAATTTCATTTATTGCTTCTTCTGTTGAACACAATACAGACTGTGCATCTTGATTTTTTGTCATGATTTTTATCCTTAAATTAAAAATTATTTTTGGGATTAAACTGTATCTCCAGTTCTTTTACAGACTTGATATAAAAAAGCAAATCAAAATCCATGTTCCCGCAAAAAATCAATAGTTAATTCCTTTTTTTCACTATTTTTTTCCCATGGAGAAACCATTTTTTCGATATATTTTCCCACGATGTCAAATTCAGTGTTTACCTTTGTCCCTACTTTCCACTGGGAAATAGTGGTCTTATTTTTGGTCTCTGGAATTATGTTTATCTCAATAAAATTTGAGCCACACTGATTTATGGTCAAGCTAATGCCATCTAGGGCAATGGAGCCTTTTTCTACAACGTATTTTGAAAATTTCTCTGGAAAATTTAATGTATACTTTGTGGATTCTCCCACCTCTTTTATCTCTTTAACAACAGACAGACAATCTACATGTCCTGATACCAGATGACCGCCAAGACGGTCAATTGGCCTGATAGCCCTTTCTAGATTGACCTTGGTTCCTGTTGTGATATTCTTTAAATTAGTCCTTTTTAAGGTCTCTTCAGAAGCATATACAGAAAAAATGTCGCCATTATTTCTCTCAACAGTTAAGCACGCCCCATTTACAGCAATGCTCTCCCCTATCTCTATATTTTCAAATTGAGGATTAGAAGAAATAGAGATCCTCAAATCCCTGCCCAATATCTCTGTTTTTATTATTGTCCCAATGGCCTGAACAAGACCTGTAAACACCTAAATATCTCCTTTTGGAATTAAGTGAATCAAAAGGTCTGTATCTATTTTTCTATAATCTATTATATCAAATTTATAACCATCTTTGATTTTAGCGACTGTATTTCCTGAGAAAGAACTCTTAGCCCTATCATCACCTAAAATAATAGGAGCTATAAAGAGGAAAATTTCATCTGCGAGTTTGTTTTTAACAAGGCTTTGTGCCAGCCTGCCTCCGCCTTCACACAAGATATAATAGCAATTTAAATCTGAGAAGAGTTTAGATAATACTTGATAAAGATTTATATACCCATTTTTTTTCTCTGTGTGTATAATTTTTACCCCCTTTTTTTGCAATCCCTTTATTTTTTCATAATCAGATTCTGTAGTTATAAAAATAGTTTTTTTGGGCCTGGAATTTATCAAATAATATTCTGAATCAGAACCAGGTAATCTAGAGGTTATAATAGCTGCAAAGGGATCTTTTTTCTCATTTGCCTCGATTCTAGGAGTGAGCTTTGGATTATCATTAAAAAAAGTGTTACCGCCAATTAAGATGCAGTCCACTTTGGCTCGTAAGTTGTGCACAAATTCTCTGGATTTTTGAGAGCTAATCCACTTTGAATCCCCATTTTCTGTTGCAATCTTTCCATCTAAACTCTGGGCAAGCTTTAAAAAAATATATGGTCTTTTTTTCTTATGCCAAGTAATAAAATCCCTTATTAAATTTTTGCACTGGATTTCATTAAACCCTATATCCACTATTACGCCTTTTGATTTTAAAAACTCTGCACCACCACCCTTTACATTTGGGTTTGGATCCAAGGTTCCAATATTAACCTCTTTAATATTATGTTTTAAAATGGCGTGTGTACAAGGGGGAGTCTTTCCATAGTGGTTACATGGCTCTAAAGTAACCCATAATGTAGAATCTTTAAGGTCATGTCCTTTTGAAATGGCGTCTTTAATGGCAGCTACTTCTGCATGGTCTTCGCCACATCTTCTGTGATACCCCTGGCCAAGTATGGTATTTCCTTTTGTTATAACTGCACCAACACATGGATTAGGGGCCGTATATCCCATGCCTTTTTTGGCAAGGGATATTGCAAGTTCCATAAATTTACTATTTTTTGGATTTTCAAGAATATGTGTCATTTTTTTCTTGCTGGTTAAAGTTGGGGAGTTGTTATTTAGTAGTTATTAATGGTTATTCATTGTTATTTGGTAGTTATTCATGGTTATTCGTTGTTATTTAGTAGTTATTAATAGTTATTTTGTAGTTATTCGTTGTTATTCATTGTTATATGGTAGTTATTTGTTGTTTATGGTAAATCAAGTTTGTATAAATTGATTTCTGCTTCTTCTAACATGGCTTTAGAGAGTTCATCTGGATAACCTTCTATGTAATAGATATTTTTAACATCGCAATTTATAAGCATCTTTGTACAAATTAGACATGGAAGATGAGTACAATATATATCGCAACCTTGAAGTGAGACCCCATGGAGTGCAGCCTGAATTATGACATTTTGCTCTGCATGTAGTCCCCTACACAACTCATGTCTCTCACCTGATGGAATCTTTAATTTTTCTCTCAAACATCCAATATCAAGGCAATGTGCAATTCCAGATGGTGCTCC
>JAMOQN010000117.1 GCA_027063985.1 Desulfohalobiaceae bacterium | reverse complement strand
GAAGGGTTATAAAAAATTCTGATCCTTCTCCAAATTTTGACTGAAAACCAATATCTCCTCCAAGCTTTGTCATAATTTCTTTACATAGAGCAAGCCCAAGACCTGTGCCTTCTCCTGCTGGTTTTGTAGTAAAGAAAAATTCAAATATTTTACTTTGTTTGTCTTCTGGGATACCAATACCATTATCTTTAATTATAACTTTTAAAGAATTTTCATCTTCTTTGGTTATTATGGTGATCTTTCCCCCTGGTTTTCCTTTTTTTCTAATGGCATAGATTGCATTGGTGAGAAGGTTTATTAGGACCTGTTGCAAAAGTCCGGTTTCTGAACTGATTTCATTGGTTCTATGCCTATACCTTTTTTCTATTTCTATTAGGGGTGATTTTAATTCAGGGCTTATTAATCTTAAGGTGTTTTCTATTAATTCAATTAAATTTACCCTTTGATGTTGATCATGTTTAGTTCTTACAAAGGTCAGGATTTCATTGGTAATGTCACTGCTCCTCTGGGTCTGGTTCTCAATTTCTTCAAAAACTTTCTCTAACTCCTCTCCATCTGAACCCAATTTTTCCAGATTGTCACCAACTAAAACCTTACCCCAACCAGAGGCCTGGTCTATTATGGCCAAGAGATTTTTTACTTCATGGACTATTCCTGCAGCCAGCTGCCCAATCTCTGCCATCCTCTCAAGTCTCAACAGTCTTTCCTGGAATAGACTGAAATTAAAATCACTTTTTGGTGTCCCAATCCATAATACAGCATCTTTTTTATCTTCCAGATAGCAATTCTTTATCATAAAGTTGAAGGAATATTCATATTTTTTACCTGTAGATGAGATAAAAGTCACTTCTTTCTTTCCCTCTTTTTCTTTTAACACTAAATCCTTTTGCAATATGTAATCTTTTATGTTTTTTCCTATTATATATTCTGAGGGAAGTTCAAGTATCTCTTCTAATTTACAATTTACAAGGATAAAGTTTAGGTCTCTATCAGTTAAGAATATGCATTCATTACAAAACTGAAGTACATCTTTTAAAATATTATCTTTTATTATTTGCATTTATTTTAACTCAGTGTCTATGTACAAATATTATTCTTCTATGCCATAGATCTTTTTTAATTTTTTTAAGGCCTTTTTTATACCTCTGGCCCCCAAGCCAGATCTATATATATCCTCAACTTCTTGTTTAAATTTTTCACTTTGTAATTTTATTTTATATTCATATGCTTCTTTAATAGTTTTTACCAATTCATCGTAGTCTATGGGCTTTAAAAGATATTTATATGCATCATGTTTACCGCTTTCTAAAGCGCTTTCTATGGAACCGTGACCTGTTAGTACTATGCACTGTAAAAAAGGCTGAATTTCTTTAAGTCGCTTTTGTGTCTCTACACCATCTATACCTGGCATCTTTAGATCCACTACAGCTACATCAAAATTTTCATTAGATGCAGCCTGAATTGCCTCTTCTCCAGAAAATGTAGCCTTTACTGTGAAACCTTCCCTTAGTAACCTTTTTGCCAGATATTCAACAAGGGTCTGTTCATCGTCAATTAGAAGTACCTTTATATCTTGTCTATGTTCCATCACATCTCTCCTTTTACAAGGTTAATATAAGGATAAACAAAAATAAAAAAAAATGTCAATAAGAAAAAAATAAAAAAAGAGGCACGTAGCCTCTTTTTTTTATTTAGCCAGCAGATTTCTTTTTAGTAGTTCTTCAGCTATTTGCACTGCATTTAATGCAGCCCCTTTTCTTATGTTGTCTGCCACTATCCATATATTAATTCCATTTTCAATGGTGTCGTCATCCCTTATTCTTCCAACAAAGACGTCATCTTCACCAGCAGCAAATATTGGCATTGGGTATATTTTCTCCTTTGGATTGTCTAATACCTTGACTCCAGGGGCCTGAGACAAAAGTGCCCTTACCTCTTTTGCGGTTATCTTTTTCTCTGTCTCAATATTTACAGATTCGCTGTGGCCATAGAAGACCGGGACCCTGACTGTTGTGGCTGTTACTTTAATACTATCGTCTCCCATGATCTTCTTGGTCTCATTTACCATTTTCATCTCTTCTTTTGTATAGTCATTATCTAAAAATACATCTATATGGGGTAGACAATTAAAGGCAATTTGGTAGGGATAAACTTTGCATTCTACTTCCTGCATATTAAAAAGTGCCCTTACTTGCTTTTCCATCTCATCAATTGCCTTTTGACCTGTACCTGAGACTGCCTGATATGTTGAAACCACTATTCTTTTTATCTTTGCCACATCGTGGATGGGTTTTAGGGGAACTACCATCTGGATAGTAGAACAATTTGGATTTGCAATGATATTTTTGTGTTTTTCTAAATCACCTGGATTTACTTCTGGCACCACCAAAGGCACCTCAGGATCCATCCTCCATGCAGAAGAATTGTCAACTACAACACATCCTTTTTCAGCTGCAATAGGGGCAAATTCTTTGGATACTGATCCACCTGCTGAAAACAGGGCAAGATCTAAATCATCAAAAGAGC
>JAMOQN010000116.1 GCA_027063985.1 Desulfohalobiaceae bacterium | reverse complement strand
CTCTATTTCAAGGTTTTCCCATTGCCCTTATCACTGCAGGACTGATGGGACTTTGTTTTTATGGTTTTGTGGGACTTGGACAATAAAATAAGGAGAAATAAAATATGTCTCCAATTATTACTGCTGTTTTGATAATGGGTGCCTTGGGTCTTTGTTTGAGTCTATTTTTGGGTATAGCTGCAAAGGTATTTTATGTAGAAGTGGATCCAAGGATTGAGGAAATTGCAGACGTGCTCCCTGGCGCAAATTGTGGTGGTTGCGGATACGCAGGCTGTAGTGACTATGCTGAAGCAATAGTGACCAAGAATGAAAAACCTAACAAGTGTGTGGCTGGTGGTGCCAATGTGGTAGAAGCAATCTGTTCTATCTTAGGGGTATCAGCATCTTTGGAAGAAAGGAAAATTGTTAGGATTTTGTGTAGGGGTGATAATAATAATGCAAAGAGGATTTTTGAATATGTCGGCGCCAAAGACTGTTATGCAGCTATAATTTCTACAGGAGGGAATAAGGCGTGTGAATTTGGTTGTATAGGGCTTGGCTCATGTGTGGAAGCCTGCCCTTTTGGTGGACTCTCAATGGGTGAAAATGGAATCCCAGTAGTAAATGAAGATTTATGCACTGGATGTGGTTCTTGCGTAAATGCTTGTCCGAGAAATATCCCCAAGCTTTTCCCAGCATCACAAAAGGTTGCAGTTCTCTGTTCATCTCAAGATTCAGGTAAGGCTGTTAAAAGTGTTTGCAAGGTAGGTTGTATTGGTTGTGGCCTTTGTGCCAAAAAATGTCCAGAAAAAGCCATTACCATGGTCAATTCCTTGCCTGTTATAGACAACGAAAAATGTACAGGTTGTCTTGAGTGTGTAAATAAATGTCCAACTAAGGCCATGGTTGCTCTAATTAAGGTAAACAAAGAAGAAAAAATAGAAGAAAAGGCCCATGCAGCTTAGTTTAATGATTGAGCAAGGAGAAGTGGTTGAATTATTGGGAGAAAAGGAGGCCAAAGTCAAAGTGGATAGGCGCTCCCAATGTATGGGGTGCGCTCATAGGGGATTATGTGATCCCTTTGGAAGTAATTTCATGGTAATTAGGGCAAAAAATTATATAAATGCAAAAATTGGCGATAAGGTAGAGGTCCAGTTTTCTACAGAAAAAAGGGCTAAGGCCATCTTAGTGCTCTATATCATTCCTTTGATATTGTTCTTTTTTGGCGTAGTTATTGGAAATTTCATTGATCCCTTTAAAAATAAAGACTTGTCTTCATCTATTTTAGGTATTGTGTTTTTGCTCATTTCTTTTGCTGGTATCTATATTTACAACAAAACTTTAGTTAGACAAAAGCCCTCTCTCTATCCTATAATAACGAGAAAGATTTAAAAGTATGAGGTGAAAATATGAAAAGATACAGGCTACTTTTTGCAGGCTCTGGGGGCCAGGGGATAATTACTGCTGCAATATTGCTTGCAAAGGCTGCTGTGATATATGAAGGTCTAAATGCAGTACAATCACAAAGTTATGGTGCAGAAGCAAGGGGAGGTCTTAGCCGCTCTGATGTAATTATATCCAAAGAAGAGATATATTTCCCCAAGGTAACTCAGCCCAATATTTTGATATGTTTGACTCAAAGGGCGTATAATAAATTTTTTAATACCATAAGACCTGGCGGGATATTGATTGTTGACGATTTTTTGGTTAAACAAGAGACGAGTGCTGATGCCATTATTTATTCTTTACCCCTTTATGAAACCCTGAGAAGGGAATTAAATACTACTTTGGGACTCAACATATGTACCCTTGGTGCTTTAATAGGACTCACAAATATCATATCACCTAGGTCAATAAAAGAAGCTTTAAAGGACAATTTCCCTGAACATTATTTAGACTTAAATTTTAAGGCCTTTGAAATTGGAATGAAATTAACTGAAAATAAAAGAAAATTTTCACTATAGAAAACTTTATGAAAATAATATTTCATCCTAAGTACTTAGAAGTATATGCAGCTGATCCTGCTGCTGCAAGGGGTAGATTGGATACATCAGTTGAGATTCTTAAAGCAAAATATGAGTTTGTTGAGCCTACAATTGCCCAGGAACAGGATATTTTACTTGTACATACTGAGGATCATTTTGATAGAATTGCATCTAAGTCTTCTCACCTATTTACCCTGGCCCTACTTGCTGCAGGTGGAGCCATAGAAGCAAGTGAAATAGCCTTAAGGGGTGATCCTTGTTTTGGACTTATCAGACCCCCTGGTCACCATGCAAGTAGGGATTCTTGCTGGGGCTTTTGTTGGTTTAATAATATGGCAGTTGCAATTAAAAGGCTCATTGCACTTGAGAAGATAAAAAATGCGCTAATTGTAGATTTTGATCTCCATTTTGGAGACGGAACAAATGGGATCTTTAATGAAGATCCTAAAGTTGTCTATCACCATATGGATTCTATCTCACGCCTTGAAAGATTTTTAGAGTCCTGCAGAGACTTTGACATATTGGGGGTTTCAGCTGGTTTTGATAGGTATATAAATGACTGGGGTGG
>JAMOQN010000115.1 GCA_027063985.1 Desulfohalobiaceae bacterium | reverse complement strand
TTAATCCTTTTTAAGCACTGCCAAAAATGCCTCTTGTGGGATTTCAATGTTACCCATTTTTTTCATTCTCTTTTTGCCCTGTTTTTGTTTTTCCAACAGTTTTCTTTTCCTGGTTATGTCTCCTCCATAACATTTAGCTGTAACATTTTTTCTAAAAGGCGGGATCCTCTCCCTTGCAACAATTCTTGTTCCTATGCTTGCCTGGATAATTACTTCAAATAATTGTCTTGGAATGATCCTTTTTAATCTAAGGGCAAGCTCTCTCCCAATCCTATGGGCATTTTCCCTGTGCACAATGGTTGATAGGGCATCCACTGGCTCGCCGTTTATAAGAATATCTAACTTAACCATATCACCAGGATAAAATCCTATAAATTCATAATCAAGAGATGCATATCCCCTGGTATAGGATTTTAGTTTGTCAAAAAAGTCGTACACTATTTCAACAAAAGGAAGCTCATATGTAACAATTACCCTGGAAGATGATAGGTATCTAATGTCCTTTTGCACTCCCCTTTTTTCTTCACATAAGGAGAGTACATTTCCCACATATTCATGGGGTACATGGATATCCATCCTTACAAAAGGTTCTTTGATTTCAGCGATTTTCCCAGGGGGAGGCATCTTGCTGGGATTATCAATTTTAAAGACCTTTCCATCAGTAGTTTTGACCTCATATACAACAGACGGGGCAGTGGCAATAAGCTCTGCCTTAAATTCCCTCTCAAGCCTCTCCTGAATAATGTCCATGTGGAGCAATCCCAAAAAGCCACACCTAAAACCAAAGCCAAGCGCTGTAGATGTTTCAGGCTCAAATACAAATGCAGAATCATTTAATTGGAGTTTTTCCAAGGATTTTTTTAGAAGTTCAAATTTTGCTGGTTCAGTTGGATACAACCCACAAAAGACCATTGGTTGAGCTCGTTTAAATCCAGGACACGGCCTTTTAGTGGGATTATTTGCCCAGGTTATTGTGTCACCTACCCGTGCGTCTTTGATTTCTTTAATATTTGCAAATAAAAAACCTACTTCTCCAGGCCCTAAAAAATTGACTTCTTTTGGATTTGGCGAATAGACTCCAAGTTGCACAATTTCATATCTCTTTTTAGTTGAAAACATCTGAATTTCTTGGCCAGTTTCTAAATAGCCATCAAAAATGCGAAACAACACCCCTACTCCAAGATAGGAATCATACCATGAATCAAAGATCAGGGCCTTTAATGGTGCGTTTATATCGCCTTTTGGAGGAGGACATTTTTTTATAATAGCATTAATTAATTTATCTACATTTTCCCCTGTTTTGGCACTAACCATTATTATATCAGTACAATCCAGCCCAATGGCCTCTTCAATCTCTTGAATTACCCTATCAGGCTCTGCACTTGGTAGATCAATCTTATTTAAAACTGGTATTATCTCTAAATCATGCTCCAATGCCAGATATACATTTGCTAGAGTTTGGGCTTCTACTCCCTGGGTTGCATCAACAAGTAAAACAGCACATTCACATGCAGCTAGGCTCCTTGAGACTTCATAATTAAAGTCAACATGTCCTGGAGTGTCTATGAGGTTTAAAATATATTTTTGATTATCTGTATGGGTGTAAGGTATCCGGACTGTTTGAGATTTTATAGTAATTCCCCTTTCCCTTTCTAAGTCCAAACGATCTAAAAATTGTTCTCTAAGCTCCCTTTGTGATACCACTTTTGTTATCTCCAGGATCCTATCGGCAAGAGTGGATTTCCCATGGTCAATATGAGCTATTATGCTAAAATTTCTTATTTGACTAAGAGGGGTAATTTGTTTCTCTCTTTTCATGTCAAGTCCCTGATTAAAAGACAAAATGATTGTTTTTGGGAAGTTAGGATAGTATTTAAGGATCCATTTGCCCCATTACTAATTTACCCAGGATTATAGGTATATTCTCCACTTTTTCCGCCACTTTTATATACGAGTTTTCCTTCTGATATTAAAATATCCTTTTGAACTGATTTGCACATATCATGGATTGTTATAGCAGCAATATGGGCTGCTACCATTGCTTCTATTTCCACTCCTGTTTTTGCAGTGGTCCTTGCTTCAGCTTCTATCCTAATGGAAAATTCCTGGTCATTTAGGTAAAATCTAACGTCTAGATAAGTCAAGGGTAGAGGATGAGTCAGGGGTATTAAGTGAGGGGTGTTTTTGGCAGCAAGGATTCCAGCTACTTTGGCGGTGTTTAACACATCGCCTTTGGGAAGACTATTTTTTTTTAAGAGATTATAAGTGGTTTCTGATAGGTTTATGACAATTTCATATATGGCTATCCTTCTGGTATCTTTTTTTTTTGAGACGTCCACCATTGTTATAGAGCCATCATCTAATACATGAGTTAATTTGTGCTCCATTTATCCTCCCATGGCCCTTTTAAAAAAATCTTTTACCTTATTTCTGGGCTTTTTTTTCTCAAGTCTTTCAAATTCTTTTAATAGTTCAATTTGTTTTTTTGAGAGATTAGTAGGTGTCTTTATGTTTACCTCAACAAGGAGGTCTCCTCGTTTTTTCTGACCTACATAAGGAATTCCAAGACCTTTTATCCTGAGTACTTCCCCTGGCTGAGTTCCTTTTGGTATTTCAACCTTTACAGGTTCCTCCAATGTTGGAATTTCTATTTTTGCACCCAGTGCAGCCTGTACAAATGAGATCTCTATTGGAACTATCAAGTCCTGTCCTTGTCTCTTAAAAGTATCATGGGGCTCAACACTGAGTACCACGTAGAGATCACCTGAAGGTCCGCCAAAACTTCCGCCTTCTCCTTCGCCTCTCAGTCTAAGCCTGGTTCCATTGTCCACGCCAGGAGGGATGTTTACAGTTATTTTCTTGTTGTTTATTATTCTCCCTTCCCCACGGCATCGTTTACACGGATGTCTATTTATTCTGCCCATTCCACCACATTGGGGGCATGTGGTTGAGATTCTGAAAAAGCCGTGGCGTTGAAAGACCTGTCCTCTCCCCCCACAATATGAACAAGTTTCTGCTGAATGACCTGGCTCAATCCCTGAACCTGAACATTCTGGACAGTCCTCTTCCTTAGGTATTTCTATTTCTACCTGGGCGCCTAATGCGGCTTGTTCAAACGATATTGTTAGGTCATATCTTAGATCTGATCCCCTTCTAGCCCTGTTAGTTCCACTTCTTCTACGTCCTCCAAAACCAAAAAAATCATCAAACATATCATTGAATGAGGAAAAGAACTCCTCAAATATGTCTTCACTGGATCTAAAGTTATTGTAACCAAAGTTATTTAAGCCTTCATGGCCAAATCTATCATAGGTGGACCTCTTCTGTGGGTCACTTAGAACCTGATAGGCCTCGCTTACTTCCTTAAATTTTTGTTCTGCCTCTGGATCGTCAGGATTTCTATCTGGGTGGTATTGGAAGGCAAGTTTTCGATATGCCTTTTTTATCTCTTCTGTGGTTGCGGTTCTAGATACGCCAAGTATCTCATAGTAATCTCTTTTCATGGTAATTTAAACCTCTATTCCTGCCTCTTTAATGGATTTTTTGAGTTTTACTTTTCCTGCAGCGATTTCCCTTAAGGCAGTTACGATCTCAGTGTTATTGCATTCTATAAGGGGTTTATAGCCTTGATGATACATTCTAACCCTTCTCATAGCCATGTGTGCAATAACAAACCTATTGTTGACCTTTTTAAGTGCATCTTCTACCGTAATTCTTGCCATATTAATCTCCTTGATTTTTTAGATGAATATCTTCCCTCTTTTGTAATTATGAAGTGATTTGTTGGGAAGAATTTGATAGGTCGCTTATAAGCTATAAACATAGTTTGTCTGGTAGTCAATACACAAGAATTTCACAAGGAGGAATTTCTCAAGTGGGGAAGATTTCATATATTCAAAAATCATGTATTTCAAAAACATCAAAATTAATGGCCTCAGCAAGTATGCTCTTTCCTGGAGCCAGGATAGGAGTTGCCATATCAGGGGGAGTTGATAGTGGAGTTTTACTAAAGATTTTAACTTTGATAAAAAAGAAGCTTCCTTTTGAGATTGAGCTTATGGCCCTTCACATTAATCCTGGGTTTGATAGAAATAATCACAACCATCTTGTTTCATGGGTAAAAGAGTTAGGCGTCTCAGGCTATTTTACTGTAACAGATTTTGGTTTAATGGCCCATAGTGATGAGAATAGATCAAATTCTCCTTGTTTTTTTTGTGCCTGGCGGAGAAGAAAGAAGCTGTTTGAGTTAGTAAAGGAATTTAAATTAACTCATCTTGCCCTTGGCCATACAGGTGACGATTTGGTGAGTACATTTTTTATGAATCTATTTTACGGTGGTCGGGTTGAGACCATGTATCCAAAAGAGATTTTTTTTAAAGGTGAATTTTATCTCATTCGTCCTCTCCTTTTAATTGAAAAGCAAAAAATTATAAAACTGGCAAAGGAATTTGATATACCAGTTGTAGAAAATCCATGTCCATCAGCGAAAGATACATCAAGATCTAAGGTAATGGATTTTTTTGAACAAATCTGGTCCAAGGAGACAAGAATAAAGAAAAATATCTTTTCAGCCCTGTACAATTATATATTAAAAAATCCCGTGCCAGATTATAATTCAAGATGAACAAAAATGAGTTTTAGCAAAGGTAAAAAATTGCAATTACACATAATTTTTACCCCAAAATATAGCTAAGGCCCAAGATATAGCAATGATTAAAAATAAGGCAAAAAAGAGATATCCTGCTTTTATCTTTGTTATATTTAAATTTAGTAGTTGAAAAACAGCGCCAATTATAAACCCTGTAATGAGTCCAAAGAAATGGCTTCCTACATCAACACCTTGGGCACCAATTCCAAGCATGG
This sequence comes from Desulfohalobiaceae bacterium, assembly GCA_027063985.1. Lineage (GTDB taxonomy): Bacteria > Desulfobacterota > Desulfovibrionia > Desulfovibrionales > Desulfothermaceae > Desulfothermus. The sequence continues at coordinate 8,387 of JAMOQN010000115.1, read as the reverse complement.
CAAAGAGTCCCAATCCACTCATTGCATATACTCCGATATCTTTCGGGTTTTGAATACCTCTAATGCCAATAGAGATTCCAATTGTTGCAAATACACACGTGGAAAAACCAAGACTAATGTGACTTAATGGATGAAAAAAATAATTTAACAAATTCCCCAGAGCCCCTCCTAGAAATATCAGTGCCCAGCCAATAGATGGAGGAATCTCTTTTAAAAGAAAGTAGATAAATACTCCCTCCCAAAATATATTGGAGAGGACATGAGGGATATTTTTGTGGAGGGTTAGGCTTGTTATAAGCCTCCACCATTCTCCTTTATAAATTGCCCAACTATTGGCACATCCAAGTTGTTCTAATGGTGGGAAGAGGTTTTTTGATATTATGTGAAATAAAAAAATAAAAAATAATATCCAGATGGAGCTTTCTATGCTGTATCCAGATTTGATGTTTTTAGTATTTTCGTGGTTTTGTTCCTTTAGATCTTCTTCTAGTTCTTTCTCAAATTCCAAAATTTCTTTGATAGCCCGTTCTTTGTCTTCGGATCTTACCTTTAAATAAAATCCATTCTCAGTTTTTTGTATAACATGATCAATGCATAGTGCTGTTAAGACCAATGACCACTCATTAATTTTTTCGTCATTATTATGATTAGTTATTGGGATATATGTCATATTTGATTTATTTCATAGATAAAAGATAAAATGGACTTTTTTACTTTGTCTTTGGTTTCCTTGTGGGTGGTGAGCAGATGTCTTGTGGTTATTTGTTCCATAATTGGATACAACTCCAGTTTTCTTACTTCAGATCTTACCTTTGTTATGATTTCCCACGCATTAGAGACTGGCACCACTATATCATGGGGCGAATGTAAAACAAGTATTGGGCAACTGATCAGTGGAAGATTATATCTTATATTTTTTAATGCCTTTATAAAGCTATATAACGGGCTTAGTGCAAAAAATCCATCGTATCCTTTAAATGGTGCTATTTCTCTGGCCTCTTTAGTTGCTTTTGGCACTTTTACAACTGGTTTTATAAATCGCAAAATTCCGATTAAAGGTAGTAATTTAGATGGACCCTCAAAAGGAAATAATTTGTATAGATAAACTGGAGAAGCTATTGTAATTAGTGCAGAGACCGGATATCTTTGGGCAAGATACATTCCTATGCTCCCACCCATTGAAAGCCCAATAACAATTGGTCTAAGCCCTTTATGAAAAAGTTCCAAGTAATTTTTTTCTGCCTCCAATGCCCAATCTTTAAACCGTGTTTTTTTAAAGGCATTAATGTCCTCACAATGTCCAGGTAAAGTTGGACAAACGATGTTTTTAAAACCATTTTCTCTTAACACATCAACCACTGGTTCTACCTCAAATGGAGAGCCTCCAAATCCATGGAGCACCAAAAATGACAATTTCTCCTTATTATCCATTGACTAACCCCTTTATTTAAGAATAAAAAATTTTTTAGGTTTTGCAAAATTCAGGTTATTCTAAGTTTCACAACTGAAGATATAATTACTTGTAATTATATGCAAGATTAGGTTAGGTAATAATGAAGTCACCATTAAGATATATAAATATAGACAAAATATTATATGGCAGTCAAAGGAATTAAGAGACTTCAAGTGATTTTGGCTATCATGTGGGTCTTTCTTTTAGTCACGGATATATGGCTATCTTTGTCTCCTGGAGTAAGACCACCATATGAATTTGAGCAATCTGACAAATTTTATCATATGGGGATGTATTTTTTGTTATCACTCATGCCTTTTGTATATTCAATTAATATCACAAAAGCAACTTTTTTATCCCTTATGAGTTTAATGGTAGGTATCATATTGGAATATATACAGTTTTTTGTGCCTTTTAGGGAATTTTCAATTATGGATATTTGTGCTAATGAACTGGGGATATTATTAGGGATAATTATTGGAGTAAGGATTCGTAGGTATTTATATGGCAAAGGGAAAATTTATGTATTACCTTCGTCACTTTTTTGATCCAGATTTTAACTATAAGGATTTAAAACCAAAGGAGAAAGAAGATGGTAAAATGGATTTTTATAATCTCGGTTATGTTCAAAATGTTATTAGGAATCAAGTTATTGCTGAGTTCGAGGAAATTTCACCTCAAGAGGTGGACAAATATGATGACAGATTTATTTACAAAGAAAAGAAGTTCCCTATTGGCTCCAATTGTGCTGTAAATCCTAAAAATCCAAACCAGCTTATATCTTTGGTCAATGGATATGTTTATTATGACGAAGATGGCAATATTTCAGTAAAAAACCTTTTGAATGTAAGGGGTAACGTAGATTTCCATACAGGTAATATATATTTTGTGAACAATGTGGTAGTTCATGGGGATGTAAAAAATGGCTTTGAAGTGCAGGGAAATTCTATTTTAGTAAAAGGCATTGTGGAAGGCGCAAAAATAAAGGCCCTTAACTCAATTTCTGTAGAAGGGGGAGTAAAGGGAGAAAATAAGGCGATTTTAACTGCAGAAAATAATATTCACTGTAGATATTGTGAAAATGGAATATTATTAGCCAAGAGATCTATATTAATTGACAGACATTGTCTTCACTCAAACTTATACGTAGGTAAGAATATAAAAATCGGTGATAAATTAATTGGGGGAAATATTTATTGCGGTGAGAAGATTTTGATAGAAGGAAAGCTAGGTGGTGGTTTTAATGTGCCAACAATTTTGGTCCTGGGATATGATCCAGTTGATATGTATAAATTTTCAAATTTGGAGATGAGATTAGAGAAACTACACAAGAGGCTGGATTTTTTGGAATTAAAAAGAAAATCAAAAGATAACCCTGAAATAGTCCTGGAGATACAGGAAATTAGAAAGAAAATTAAGATACTTACCAAACACTTAAATCGTATAGCATCTTCCATTAGGTCAAAAAATTTAAATAATTGTCGCGTTATCGTACGTGGTGAGATTCATCCAGGAGTAGAAATATCCATTGGACCTGCATATTATAAAGTGGACGAGTTTATTAAAGGAACTACTTTTTATTTTAAAGATGGTGAAGTGAATATCTCAAAATTTGAAAAACTGAAGGGGTATTAGTAATTGAACAAGTTTTATATTAGGATGTTCAATTAATAGTAACTTATGGTGATTATTGTTTAACCGTACAAAAATAATAACGCAAAACAGTTATGTATTCTTAATAGTGGAGCGCCAATATGGATATTGGGACCTTAATAGGACTTCTTGCAGGATTTGGACTTATTATTGGTTCTATTTTTATGGGTGGTGGTCTTGGGGCATTTATAGATGTACCATCTATATTAATTGTTATTGGTGGAACAATAGCGGTTACCTTTATTATGTTTCCCATGGGCACTGTATTTGGAGCCATTAAAGTCGCCATGAAGGCATTTTTTACTAAAGCCATGGACCCTAATCAGATAATTTCCCAGATTACCTCTCTTGCAGAGGTTGCAAGAAAAGATGGGCTAGTGGCCTTGGAAAAAGCAGCTACGGATAATGAATTCTTAAAAAAAGGATGTATTTTAGTTGCTGATGGAAATAACAGTGAGGTAGTCAGATCTGTCTTGGAGATTGAGCTTGCATTTATGCAACAGAGGCACTCCACGGGTCAGGATATATTTAAATCAATGGGCTCCATGGCACCTGCATTTGGAATGATCGGGACGCTGATTGGTCTTGTTCAAATGTTACAGACTCTGGACGACCCTTCATCCATTGGACCTGCGATGGCAGTAGCACTGCTTACTACATTTTATGGTGCGGTCCTGGCAAATGTTGCATTTATTCCCATTGCGAAAAAATTAGAAGAAAGGTCAAAAGAAGAAGCCCTTTATATGGAGATTATTATTGAAGGGATAGTTTCCATTGCAAATGGTGAACATCCTGCAATAACCAAAGAAAAACTCCTGGCATTTTTACCCCCTGCCTTGAGAGAGAAAAAGTAAGGTTACACGTTAGGACGGTAGAAATAAAATTCAACTCTTCTATTTTTTTGTCTATTTTTTTCTGATATATTGGGAACTATTGGGAGGGTGTCAGCATATCCTTCAGCTTTAAATCTCCTTGGATTAAATTTACCCTTTTCAAGAAGATATCGAAGCACTGCAGCTGCCCGAGCTGTTGATAGTTCCCATGCTGATGAATATTTAGAATTTTTTGCTTCAATATCGTCAGTATGTCCTCTAATAGCCACCATCCAGTCGTTTTTTTTGAGTAATTTTATTATAGAATCTAAAACTTTCTTTGAAGAAGGCAGCAGCTTGGCTGTTCCCTTTTTAAATATCACATCACTTTGAATTCTAATCAATACACCATTATCTTCAGAGGAAATATCCATTGGCGTCTGTTGTTGGACATCAGTTAACAACGACTTTACTGTTAAAACCATCCCAAGTATATCTTTGTCCTGTTTTGTTAGCTTTACTTTGCTTTCGTATTTTGACGGAGAAAATGCCACATAATCAGCCTGCTGTCTTTTTACCTGCACTCCAAAGGCATCTTTTATTGATCCCAGCATATCCTGAAATTTCTGGATGTCCATGTTGGCAAAGGATAAAAGTAACACAAAAAAGGTCAAAAGAAGGGACATAAGATCAGAAAACGTAGTCAACCACTCAGGTGCGCCTTCTTCTTGTTTTGGGGGTGGTTCTTTTCTCGCCATTTTTTTATTTTAATTTATAAATTTGATTAAGAACTAATATACAAAAATATAATCAGTTTTAATTGGTAAGGCAATAGAAATATTATCTGATAAAAGGAGTGGAAATATATCTTATAGCGATAAGGGATACTGCTATGCCAAGGATAAATTTTATAATGGATGCAGGTAATTTAGACTGAAGTTTTGTACCCACATAAATCCCTGCCATGCCACCTAAGCCAAAAAGTAGCCCTAATAAGAAATCTGGTACTGTAGAGGGGTCAGAGGAAAACGGGCCAAAACCATAAAAACATGCAGCTATTATTGAAGAAATCCATGTTGAGATTAGAGTTGCTCCAGCCACAACCTGGACTGGTAATTTCAAAACTGCCACACAATATGGAGACATAATCGCACCACCTCCTATACCGTATGCGCCTCCTATTACCCCTGTTAACAGAGATGGGACCAATACAGCTATAGGGTTGTAATTGATTTTGGCATCAGGAGTTGATATGCTTGCTGCTAGGAGACTTAGTTTTTCTTGCAATACCTTTATTTTCTTTGGTTTTGTGTTTTTTGAGACAAAGGCGTCCATAAGACATCTAACTCCCAAATAAAAAAGGATAATACCCACAAATACTTTAAAATACATAGGATTGGGTAAATATTTTATTCGTATCCAGTATCCAAAAAAGATTCCAGGTACAGTTCCAATGAGAAATAATAGAAGTAGGGTCCAGGAAATGCGTTTTTCCCGTATGTATTGATAAGATCCTAGGGGAATTGATGTAATGTTGTAAATAAAGTTGGTTCCACTAACCCCAGGGGATATATATCCAAAAATACTCATTTGTAATGGAAGCAAAATAAAGGCACCAGAAACTCCTGCTGGTGATACTATAGATGAGATAATAAACATGATAAGTGGTGGTAAAAATAGATAAGTATCTATGTTGGAGACTGGAAAATGAAATGGTTCAAACAAAAGCATCTATTTTTCCCTGTTGATAGATATTAAGAATCTACAGGAGTCCATATAATGGAATATTTCAAAATTGTCCAATCCCTAATAGATGGGATGAAAAATATTATATTGGATAAGGAAAAACAGATAAAGCTTGCACTTTCCTGTTTTTTGGCAAGAGGGCATCTCTTAATTGAAGATGTCCCTGGCACTGGAAAGACTACCCTTGTTAAGGCCATGTCAAAATTGCTTGGGCTGGATTTTAAGCGTATCCAGTGCACCAATGATCTGCTACCTGGAGATATCTTGGGATCGTACATTTTTGATGCGCAAAAAAGAAAGTTCTTTTTTCATCAAGGGCCAATTTTTTCGAATATTGTGTTAATTGATGAGATAAACAGAGCCACACCTAAAACACAGAGCGGATTACTAGAGGCAATGGCCGAGGGACAGGTAACCATTGAAGGAAATACCCATGTTCTGCCTGAACCTTTTTTTGTGGTTGCAACTCAGAATCCTAAAGAACAGGTAGGCACATACCCTTTGCCTGAGTCTCAGATTGATAGATTTATGCTTAAAATAAGCCTTGGTTATCCCTCAAAAAATGCAGAAAAGACCCTGTTAAAACAGGGTAATATAGATGATAAACTAAATTCTCTAAGACCAATAGTAACTAGGCAGCAGGTTTTAGATATGCAAAATAAGGTATTGGATGTGGTGGTATCAGATGCTATTATTGATTACATTGGAGAAATTGTGGAATATACAAGGAGTTCTAATCAGTTTAAATATGGACTTTCAACACGTGCATCTTTTATGCTCCTTTGTTCAGTTAGGGCATGGGCATTTATACATGGACGGAATTTTGTGCTTCCAGAAGATGTCAAGGAAATGATTATTTGGGTGGGCAATCACAGACTCAAGTCTTATGAAACTAAAGATCCTTTTAACATAATAGATAACATGCTTAAAACAATCCCAATTCCTTGAGGTGTATTATTGAAAAAATTTATACTTAAACCAGAAATAGTAAAAAATATATTAGAAGGCCCTGATCCTCACGACACTCCAATTATTTTGACCCACAAAAATATTTATATTTTTCCATCAAAATTAGGTCTTATCTGGTTTGCCCTCTTGAGTATAATGTTTTTAATTGGCTTAAATTACAGAAACAACTTAGTTCTTACTTTATGTTTTGGCCTTGTATCTTTTTCTTTGGTATCTATGATATATACATTTTTTCAGCTATATGATCTAAAAATTTCGTCTCCAGGTAATGGAAAAGATTGTTTTACAGGAGAATTTAGCGAGTTTTCCCTCTATGTTCAAGAAAATAGAGGAAAAATAAGATACCTTAAAATAAAAACAAAAGACTATTACAAGGACTTTATACTCTATCCAAATTCTAATATCGTGGTAACATACAGGGTTAAAGCAGAATCTAGAGGAATTATTTATGCTCCAAAATTAACTATTTTGTCATATTATCCATTTGGAATATTTAGGTGCTGGACAGTACAAAGATTCTCAGATCATGCCTTTGTATATCCAAGACCAGTTTTTTATCCTGAGCTAAATAAAAGAAACAAACAGGATACAATGGTTATGGAAGGAGAATATGGCTTAGGAGTAGAGGACTTTATGTCCCTTGATGAATACCAACCAACAGATCCCAGTTCTAAGATATACTGGAAAATATATGCAAAAAATAACAAGTTAATAAAAAAAGTGTTCTACGGTGGAGAAGGAAGCACTATCATCTGGTTAGATTTAAACAACTATTTGCCATATTATGACCTTGAAAAAGCACTTGGGATTTTGTGCTATCAAATATTGGAGGCAGCAAAAACTGGGGCCCATTATGGTCTTAAACTGGACAATTTAATAATTGGACCTGGGATAGGAGACGCACATAAACAAAAATGTTTAAAGGCCTTGGCAACATATCCTGAAAACCCCTTAAGAAGTTAGAAAGGGGTTTTCAACTCCACCCAAACTACTAGATGAAGAAGGGATTATACTCATCCATTCCCTTGCGGAAGGCGCCTTCTAACGGGGTAAAGATTAAACAATGGAGAAAATAAAAATTAATCAAAGCAGAAAGGTAGCTTTTTTAATTCTTTTATATAGCTACTTTCCTTTGGTGTTTTTCTTAGCTAAACGTATTAGTGTTGCGTTTTTTTGTTTAGTGTTTTTTGGGTATATTTCTTTGGAACATCCCAAGTTAACACCTGCTTTTTTAAAAAAAATATTGCTTGGCCTGATTTTAATTTTTCTTTTTTTGATTTACACCCCTGACTTGGTTTCCCTTGATTTTTTTGTATCTTTTTTGTCCCTTCAGTTGGCATTAAAGACCTTTGAGTTATCTAGTAAAAGGGACTTATATATCCTGGTCTTTTTGACCTCTTTTTTACCTGTTGCCACTTGTCTGTATGAACAGGATTTGTGGGTTTTTATTTATATTTTAGTGTATTTTTTTATATTTTTTTTGAGTCTTATTATACTAACCAACGATTATATTCTAAGTTGGACGCCTTTTTTAAAAGAATGTGGTTTAATTTTTTTATATTCAATACCACTCATAGTTCTTTTATTTGTCCTTTTCCCTAGGCTACCTAATGCTTTTTTGGGATTTTCAAAAAAACAGGTTGGTATATCTGGTTTATCTGAAGACATAGCTCCAGGTGCTATTTCGCATCTGGTGTTATCAGATAAAGTGGCATTTAGGATTAAATTTCATAAAATACCTAAAAATACAGACA
>JAMOQN010000114.1 GCA_027063985.1 Desulfohalobiaceae bacterium | reverse complement strand
ACCAGCGAGGCCTCAGTATAACGGGATGGGGGGGAGGTGAATTTTTGTTCTTTTTCTATTTTTTTAACAGGCAGAATTTCCCCTTTTTCTACTTCTGGTAAAATAAGCTCTTTTTTCATTCCATAGGAATACACCTTTAAAAATCCGTCAAAAACTATTCTCTCGCCCTTTGCCCTCCACAGGGTATTTTGCGCCTTTATTGAAATTTCAGTATCCAGTATCCTTGCACTTGCCATTTGCGAGGCAACAAACCTCTCCCATATTAGTTTATACACCATGTAATGGTCTTTAGATACGCTATTTTTTATCATTTCAGGGGTAATAGCAACATCCACTGGTCTAATTGCCTCATGGGCATCTTGTGATGAAGACTTTGTCTTGTAATTCCTGATCCTGGGGGGCAAATATTCTTTACCAAAATTTTTGCCTATCCAATCTTTTGCCTGAAGTTGAGCCTCCTTTGCTACCCTCACAGAATCTGTTCTCATATAGGTGATAAGTGCCCTTACACCAAGCTCTCCCAAATCCATTCCTTCATAGAGGTTCTGGGCAATACTCATGACCCTTTTTGTTGAATAACCAAGCCGTGTATTACATTCCTGCTGCAAAGTTGAAGTGATAAAAGGAGGCTTTGGGGACCTTGACCTTTGCTTTTCCTTTACCTCTACCACCTCAAACTTACTGGTTTTAAGTAATTTCTCTAACTCCAGTGCCTTTTTTTCATTGGGAACATTGGCCTTTTTATTGTCTATTTTCCAGAGTTCAGCAATAAGAATATCGCGTTTTTTGGTCTCAAGATGGGCTTTAAAAACCCAGTATTCCTTGGGGACAAATGCCTGTCTTTCCCTTTCCCTGTCAACAATTAACCTAAGTGCAACAGACTGCACCCTACCTGCTGATATACCCCTTTTTACCTTTTTCCAGAGTATTGGAGAGATCTTGTAACCAACTAATCTATCTAAAATCCTCCTGGCCTGCTGGGAATTAAATAGATCTTCATCTAAGTCCCTTAAATTGTTTAAAGCACCCTTAATTGCAGTTGCAGTTATTTCATTAAATTGAATTCGTTTAAAATTTGGATTAACATCCTTAATTAATTCAGCAACATGCCATGCAATTGCTTCACCTTCCCTATCTGGGTCTGGGGCCAGTAATACAAGGTTGGCTTTTTTTGCACTTTGTTGTAACTTCTTAACCAGAGGTTCTTTTCCTGGGAGGATCACATAGGTTGGCTTAAAATTATTTTTTTCATCCACCCCTAAAACATTGGTGGGGAGATCCCTTATATGACCTATGGTAGCCTCTACCAGGTATTTATTGCCTAAAATTTTTTTTATGGTTTTGACCTTGGCAGGTGACTCAACAATGATTAAATCCTTTTTCATAATAAGGGATGCTATACATGCAGTCAAAATTTTGCGCAAGTAAAATTTCTTTGGGTCTGTATTAAACTATGGGAAAAGCATTTTAATGTTTTTCTCCCTATTTTTAATAAAAAAATTACACTATTTTTTAGTATAATTTTCAAAAAACACTATATGTGGAATGTTCTGTCATAAAATTTGCATTTTAAATTTATTAAGGAGAAATAAACTATGAGTAAAGACATTGAACAAAAGGAATTTAGATGTGGAATTGTTGCGCTGATCGGACCCCCCAATGCAGGAAAATCCACTCTCTTAAATTCTTATTTAGGTCAAAAGGTTTCTATTGTAACACCAAAACCTCAGACCACCAGAAACAGAATAAATGGAATACTTCAAAGAGACGATTGTCAAATCGTGTTTTTAGATACTCCAGGTATCCATAAATCAAACCAAACCTTAAATAGATTTTTAGTTGAAACCGCATGGCAGGCAATAACGGGAACAGACGTGGTGGTTCTTATGATAGATGGGGCCAGGTATGTGGACAAATTATCTCTATTGGAAAAGGAAATCTCACCTTTGATTAGTCCCATTAAAAATCAACTTGAAAAAACAATTATTGCAATTAACAAAATAGACAAAGTTAAAAACAAAAATAAATTTTTGCCCATAATAGATTTTATGTCAAAACACTTTGAAGGGGTGGAGATATTTCTGATTTCTGCCCTAACAGGGGAAGGTTGTTTTGAACTTTTAGAAGAGATAAAAAAGCACTTACCTGTGGGTCCCCCACTTTTTCCAGAAGACCAGATATCATCAGTGCCTTTAAGATTTATGGCAGCTGAGATTATAAGGGAAAAACTGTTTTTAAAGCTGGAAAAAGAACTTCCCTATTCCGTGGCAGTGGAAATTGAACATTGGGATGAGGATGAAGAAAAAAATCTAATCAAAATCCATGCAGTAATTTATGTGGCCAAAAAGAACCATAAACAAATTGTCATAGGCCACAGAGGAAGTATGCTTAAGGAGATAGGTACCCTTGCAAGACAGGAGCTAGAGGCTATATTGGACTCTAAAGTGTATCTCCAGCTCTGGGTAAAAGTAAGAGAAAAATGGAATGAAGACGAGAGATTTATTTCATATCTTTATTCGGAGGGATTTTAAGGTGAACAAGGAAAAATTGGCAGAAAATTTAAAAAGGGTTAGGGAAGAGGTGGAGATAGCTGCCCAAAAGGCTGGAAGAAAAGCAGAAGATATAACTATAGTTGCAGTGTCAAAACATCAGCCCACTCAATATATAAAGTGGGCAAGGGAACTTGGACAAATTGATTTTGGCGAAAATTATATTCAAGAGGCCCTGGAAAAAATAGAGGAGTTAAATAGTCCTGACCTTAGATTCCATTTTATTGGAAGGTGCCAATCCAACAAGGCAAAGTATATTCCTGGAAAATTTATTATGGTACATTCAGTGGACTCTATAAAATTCGCTAAAGAACTTGACAAAAGGTGTCAAAAAACAGACACATCACAAAAGATCCTCATCCAGATAAATGTTGCCAAAGAGGAAACAAAAGGTGGAATCTTGATACAAGAGGCTGAAACTTTTATAACTGAGCTATTAAATAATACAAAAAGATTAAACATCACTGGTCTTATGTGCATGCCTCCTTATTTTGAAAATCCTGAAAAAGTAAGGCCATATTTTAATAAACTAAGAAAACTAAAGGAACAACTTGAACAAAAATTAGGCATAAAACTTCCCCATCTTTCAATGGGGATGAGTTCTGATTTTAAAGAGGCAATACTAGAAGGTGCCACTTTGGTGAGGATCGGGACCAATATCTTTGGACCAAGGAAATATTAATAAAGATGTTATAAATCAACTTAACTTCGTGAAAACAATTTTGACAACTTGGTTTTAGAGGGGTTTACATGGATCTGGCAACGGTTCTAGGAATTGTAATTGCCTTTGGACTTGTTATAGCATCATTAGTAATGGGAGGCAGTCCAGGTGTTTTTATTAATTTTCCCTCTGCCTTAATTGTTTTTGGAGGGACTATTGGCGCTACCCTTGTTAATTATCCCCTTAAAAACGTCATAGGTGTTATTGGTATTATAAAAAACACTTTTTTATATAAAGCGGAATCCCCATCAGCAATGATTGAGAGATTTCTAGAATACGCTCAAAAGGCAAGAAAAGAAGGGATCTTATCCTTAGAGCCAGTTTTAAAGGAAATAGATGATGATTATATGAGAAAGGGCTTGCAACTCACAGTGGATGGAATGGAACCTGATGTGATCAGGGAAGTGTTGGAGACAGAGATAGCTTACCTTGATGAGAGGCACGAGTTAGGGGCAGAAGTTGTGTCCACAATGGGTGCCTTTGCGCCAGCCATGGGGATGATAGGCACAGTTATAGGACTTATCCAGATGCTTCAAACAATGAGTGATCCAAGTACCATTGGTCCAGCCATGGCTGTTGCATTAATTACCACATTTTACGGAGCTGTTCTGGCCAATTTAGTATTTAATCCCATGGCAGGAAAACTTCGCGCAAGGCATAAAGAAGAAGTGCTCCTAAGAGAACTTATCTTAGAAGGGATTATATCTATATCAAAGGGAGAAAATCCCAGGATAATAGAAGAGAAATTAAATAGCTTTATTCCGCCAAAGGAAAGAAAATCCCAGGAATAATAAAATGGCCAAAAAAAAGAAAAAATCCAATGGCGGCGGTGGCGGTGAAGAAACCCCTGAATGGCTGGTTACTTTTTCTGACGTTATGACCTTGCTTCTTACCTTTTTTGTTCTCTTACTTAGCATGGCTTCTTTGCAGGATATTAAAAAAAAGCATCTAGCCATTGGTTCTTTGAGTAGTTCCTTTGGTGTAGGTAGAGAAAATATGAGTATTATTGGTAAAAATATGGCAAAGGATGTTAAGTTGTTAGAACCAGGGGTAATGGAAACAGAAGATCTAGAACCACTCAAAAACCTCATATGGGAAGATTTTTCAGAAGATCTAGATTTCAGAGAAAATAAATTTATCCAGATATTTTCAGTAAATGCAGAACTACTATTTAAAAAAGGGAAGGCAGACTTAACTTCTGAGGGTGAGATTATATTAAAAAAAATCGCACCAGTTTTAAAAAAAGTAAAATACCCTGTCCTTGTTGCAGGACACACATCTTTGTTTGAAGCTGAAGAAAGAGTTTCCCAAATCAACAATAAAAAATTAGCAGTAGATCCATCATGGATATTATCTATTAAAAGATGTATAAGGGTTTATAATTATCTAATTCAAGCTGGTGTACCTAAAGACAAATTAATAATTGAAGCATACGGTAAATATCATCCCTTATACTCAAATGAAACAGCATTGGGTAGAAAAAAAAATAGACGGGTAGATTTTATATTAGATAAAAGGAGCTATATACTCCATAATCCAAATAAGATGAGAGAATTTAAACAATTAAAACAACTTAAAAAAGTAAAAGAAGTTTTAAAATATAAGGGTTTTGAATTTAATTTAAATAAACCATAAGCATGTAAGATAACGCTAACATATTTATTATGGCAAAAAGAGAGAAAAAAGAGAGTAAAAAAGGAGATTCCCAGGCATGGCTGGTTACTTTTTCAGACATGATGACCCTACTACTTACCTTTTTTGTTTTGTTGCTCAGTATGTCCACTCTGGATAAAGAAGTTATAAAGATCGCATTTCAGGGTTTTGGCGGAAAAGTCGCCTTTTTAATGTCAACAGATGCAGGAAGGATCCCAACAAGGATCTCTGTTGCCAGGGAGATGCTGGAAAACCCTTGGGATATTCTGGAAAAGCCAGACAGAATCAAGGACCTTCTTTTTCCAGACGAGATTATGCCTAACTATATAAACAAAAGTACTTTACTAAAAAACATAGAAATCTTAAACAGACCAGAAGGAGTTGTCATTGTGTTAAGTGATAAGATTGTTTTTCAAAGTGGATCCACTAAACTCACACCTTATGCAAAACAAATTCTAGAACAAGTGAGCTATTTAATCCAACTTATGAATGCACCTGTTAATATTTCTGGGCATACTGACGATACAGGAAGTAGGAAAAGGAATTTTGAGATATCTTATTTAAGGGCTATTTCTGTATTGCAATTTTTTTTAAATAAAAAAATGAATCCATCTTTTTTCTCAATATCTGCATATGGACCAGACAGGCCACTGGTTCCCAATACATCTAATACAAACAGGGCAAAGAATAGACGAGTTGAAATTTTAATAAAAAATAGACCACATTCCAAAACTTACCTATAAAATAGGAGATATAAATGGCCAAAGAAAAAAAAGAACAGGACAAAACACAAGAAGAACCAAAAAAAAAGAGTAAGTTAAAGTTAATAATCATCCTATTGGTGGCCCTGGGACTGCTGGGTGGAGGAGGTTATTTTGCCTATAAAAAGTTCTTTGCAACCAATAAAAAAACAACAGAGGCCCCAAAAGAAAAAGATACCAAAAAAGAAGAAAAGAAAAAGGACAAAAAAAACAAGGGAGAACAAACAGAAGAACAGCCACCACAATTGCAAACATCTCTGGTTCAACTCCCAACTATTATAGTAAATTTAGCCGATCCACTAGGTAAAAGATATTTAAAGGTAAGTATTGAGATTGAGGTAAAGGGAAAGGATCCTGGTAAACTTGTAGAAGAAAAAATGCCTATGATTAAGGATACTTTAATTATGCTTCTTTCATCCAAGAGCTTTGATGATCTTAACTCCCTTGAAAAAAAATACGCACTTAAAATGGAGATTGCTCAAAGACTTAATCAAATCTTTGAAAAACCAATAGTTACCAAGGTTTACTTTACTGAATTTTTGATTCAATAAATTGACTTTTGAGCTTTTATGGCTAAAATTATATATAAATTAAAAAGTGTTAAAAAATAAACAACGATAGTTATTAACATATCACAAAATCCCTGGATAACATATGAGTAAAATTTTAAACCAAGAAGAAGTTGACGCATTACTAAGGGGACTTCAAGGGGAAGAAGGAGAACCAGAAGTCGAGGTTACTGAAGAAAGTGATGTTGTGCCCTTTGATTTAACAAATCAGGACCGCATAATTCGCGGTCGTATGCCTGTATTAGAAATAATTAACGACCGATTTGCCAGGCAATTTTCAAACAGTATCGCAACAATTATGAGAAAAAGGCTAGATGTTAATCCAACTTCTGTTGACATGATAAAGTTCGGTGAATTCATGCGGTCCTTACCTGTTCCTACTTCTATAAATATATTTAAAATGAATCCCTTAAGGGGAAGTGCCCTTCTAATAATTGATTCCAGATTGGTCTTTGCCCTAATTGAAAATTTCTTTGGAGGATCAGGCTCTCAACCTAAGGTTGAAGGTAGAGATTTTACCCCAATAGAACAGGCAGTAATCCATAAGGTAGTGGAAGTAGCATTAAAAGAAATGGAGTCTTCATGGCAACCAGTACATGAAGTTCAAATTGAATTTCAACGAACAGAGATAAATCCACAGTTTGCATCAATTATTCCTCCTGGAGATGTAATTGTTGTGTCTTCATTTGAAGCAGAACTTGAAAACGCAATTGGAAATCTAACTATAGGTCTGCCTTATGCGACAATAGAACCTATTAGATCAAAACTCTATGCTTCATATCAGTCTGAAAGACTGGAAGTTGACCAAACGTGGATAATAAGAATTAGAGAAAGATTGTTGGAAACTCCAGTGGAAGTGGTAGTAAACCTGGGATTTACCCAGATAACCCCCAGACAACTTCTGAACCTAAAAGTGGGAGACATCCTGCTGCTTGATACTTACGTAGATGATGAGCTTATAGCTGAAGTGGAAGGGGTCCCAAAATTCATGGGAAAACCAGGTACATATAAGGGAAATAAGGCCCTCTTAATATCTAAAGAAATCGAGAATTATCAATTATTAAATGCAAAAATTTCACAAAAACTAGCATAAATTAAGGAGTCTCATATGGCGGATAAAAATCAAGTAGATCAAGAAAAATTGGCAGAGGAATGGGCCAAGGCATTGGCTGAAGAAGGAGTAATGGACGAATCAGAAAACAAAGAAGAGACAAAATCTGAAACAAAGGGTGAGGAAATAGACCAGGACAAACTCGCTGAAGAGTGGGCCAAGGCACTGGCTGAAGAAGAGGAAGGAACATTAAAACAGGAAAAAGAAAAAAAGAAAAAGTCCTTTCAGGCACAAGATGTAAAGTTTAAAGACATAAGTTCGGAAGTATCAGAACCAACAGGCGAAAAAAGGGATATTGAATTTATACTGGATATTCCCCTTAACGTTTCTGCAGAGCTTGGAAGGAGCAAACTTCTTATTAACGACCTGCTACAACTGGGACAGGGATCAGTTATAGAACTTGATAAACTCGCAGGAGAGCCTCTAGAAATTTTGGTCAACGGTAAATTGGTTGCCAGGGGTGAGGCAGTGGTAATTAACGAAAAATATGGGGTGAGACTAACAGATATTATCAGCCCCATGGAGAGGGTTAAACAACTTGGATAAATTCCCCTTGCTTATATATCTCAAAGTAATTGGTCTCCTTTTAATATTACTGGCAATTTTAATGGGGATCTTATTTGCCATAAAAAAATTTACCCCTCCTGGATTGAGTAATTTCAAGCAAAACCAACTCAAAGTCCTGGGAAGCTTAAGCCTTGGGCCTAAAAAATCAATCCTAGTGGTGCGTTTTTTGAATAGCTTGCTAATAATTGGAGTCACTGAGTCAAATATCAGTCTATTAAAAGAGGTGGACTTAAACCATGCCCAGGACTTTGAGAGTGTGTTTACAGAAAAAATCAACAATAATTCTCTTAATTCTAGCTAGTGTATTATTTTTCGCATCTCCATTATGGGGGGCACAAGACCCTACGCCAATACTAAAATTACAACTTCCCGACAATCTCCATGAACCTGAGAAGGTCTCAGTACTTTTAGAAATTCTATTTTTACTAACAGTACTTTCATTGGCTCCTGCCATAATTTTGACAGTTACGTCATTTACAAGGATTGTTATAGTATTTTCTTTTCTAAGACATGCAATGGGAATTCAACAAATGCCCCCCAATCAGGTACTTATTAGCCTGGCCATTTTTATGACCTTTGTGATTATGTATCCTGTAGGGAACGCCATAAATAAAAATGCCCTTCAACCATATTTAAACGAAGAAATTGGATTTAAAGAGGCATTAATCAGGGCAGAAAAGCCCATAAGGAAATTTTTATTTAAAAATACCAGGGAAAAAGATATATCCCTCTTTGTATCAGTTGCAAAAATAAAAAGACCTAAAAACAAAGATGATGTCCCCACCCTTATTCTCATTCCTGCATTTATGATAAGTGAATTAAAAACAGCATTTGAGATTGGTTTTTTGATTTATATTCCATTTTTAATAATCGACATGGTTGTATCAAGCATCTTGTTATCCATGGGAATGATGATGCTACCACCAGTGATGATTTCTCTACCTTTTAAGATCCTTTTATTTGTCCTAGTTGATGGTTGGGGACTTTTAATAGGGAGTTTAGTAAAGAGCTTCAAATAAGGAGAAAAGACAATGACTCCAGATTTTGTTGTTGGTTTTGCAAAAAATGCAATTGAACTTACTTTGCTTTTATCTATGCCAATGCTTGGAATTGGATTAATAGTTGGTGTTATTATAAGCATTATTCAGGCAGCTACGCAGATCCAGGAGATGACTTTGTCATTTATTCCAAAAATTTTGGCAATATTTTTGGCGCTTCTTGTGTCTTTTCCCTGGCTCATGGATAAGATGATGACCTTCACCAGACAACTTATTGAAAATATACCGAATATAGTTGGCTAAACTATTTTTTTAAGCCAGGTGCGTAAAAACTCACCCATTAGAATAGCCCCTGCCTGAGCTACGTTAAGGGAGTCAAAATCCCTTAACATTGGTATTTTTAGTCCCATCTGACATTTATCCCTAACTGTTTTTCTCACACCTTTTTCTTCGTTTCCCAAAACTAATACTGCTGGAAAATTCAGATCTAAAGAATATACATTCTCACAATAATCATTTGTCCCAGTAAAATAGGTAAAAATGCCTTTATCAGCACAAAATTTTAGAAAAGATTTGAGATTTTGGGTCCTTGCCACAGGAAGATGCAAAAGTGCACCTGAAGACGATTTAATGGCACGCTCACCCAATTGGGCAGATCTAAATTTTGTAATTACAATTCCTGAGCCACCCAAACCATATAGGGTCCGAGCAAGTGCCCCAATATTTCCCTGATCCTGTACCTGATCCAATGCCAATATCAATGGAAGCTTGGAACTATTCAGCATGGAAATAAGCTCATATTCATCAACAAATCCAGGTAAAAAAATCTTTGCTGCAATTCCCTGATGCCTTTCACCACAAATCTTATCAAGTTTTTCTTTTGGGACAAATTGATACCTGATTTTATTATTTTGACAACTCTTTAATATTTCATTAATATTTTTAGACCGATTTTTTTGGATCCACACTATTTCAATTTTAGAAGGAGACTTATTCAACATATCCAGCACAATACGCTT
Source organism: Desulfohalobiaceae bacterium (assembly GCA_027063985.1). Lineage (GTDB taxonomy): Bacteria > Desulfobacterota > Desulfovibrionia > Desulfovibrionales > Desulfothermaceae > Desulfothermus. The sequence goes on along the minus strand of JAMOQN010000114.1, from coordinate 3,393 downwards.
ACCAAAAATAATATTGGTGCTCATACTTTATTTAAAAGGAGTATAATAATGTTTAGGTTCATAATTTTAGTGGTAGTGACCATATATTCCCTTGGTGCTTGTTCTTTTTACCCTATAGGTAAGAGACCAAGCGCCACTATAGGTAACCAAACCACATCAGACATTGAAGATATAGATAATTCATCAGAAACTCAACTAAAATCTCCCAATATCATAGATAAAAAAATTAACCAGAGCTTAAAAGAGGCTGAAGACAGCCCTGAACCCCTTGAAAAAGAAGTTACAATATCCCCCAAAGAGATAGAACAGCTGGAAAAAACTCAAAAGAAGTTGAACAAATTGACCTCTATTCCAAAAGAAAAGAATGTGTTGTCAACTAGTTCAAAAGCAAAATATTTTAATTTTGTCTTAAAAATCAGGGAGACTAAATATACAAAAAAATATTACACATACTATACTAGTATGAAAAGAAGAACCTTTGAAAGGTGGCTAAAAAGGGCTGAAATATATCTGCCCTATATTTTAAAAATTTTTAGAGAATACAACATCCCTGATGATCTTGCCTTCCTTCCTTTTGGAGAAAGTGGTTTTAATCCAAGGGCATATTCTAGAGCAGGAGCTGCAGGTATATGGCAATTTATGCCAGCCACGGCTAGAAAATATGGCTTAACAGTAAACTGGTGGATAGACGAGCGTCTGGATCCTTTTAGGTCAACTATAGCTGCTGCAAGATACCTCTCAGATCTATATAAAATGTTTGGAGATTGGTATCTGGCATTAGCTGCTTACAATGCAGGTGAGGGCAAAATCTCAAAGGCATTAAAAAGGAGCAAAAAAGACAACTTCTTCCACATTGCAAAACCACGATATCTCCGTTTAGAGACCCGAATGTATGTTCCTAAGTTTATGGCTATACTGAAAATTGTTAGAAACTTAGATAAACTCGGGTTTGAGCCCCTATATGTTGACAATAAAAAACTTCCAGCAAGGGTGTTTGTTAGAGAGGGAACAGACTTATACACCTTTGCTAGAAAGCTGGGAGTGTCGTGGAAAAGATTCAGAAAATGGAATCCCCATTTCAGACGATATGTAACCCCACCAGGAGTAGTATCAATAATTTACGTACCAAAGCCGTTGGAAGCAAGGGCCAAAAATCTTATAAAAACAAAGATTATTCGTCCCTATGGGGGGCTTTATAGGTATAAAATAAAAAGAGGGGATTCATGGTGGAGGCTCTCAAGACGTTTTGGCGTACCTATAAAGATTTTAAAAAGAATAAACAGGACTAACAAAAATTTATTAAGGCCAGGAAGGTCTATATTGATTCCCAAGTCCAAAAGATTCTACCTTGCTTTTAAAAAGACAAATAGGAATAATATATCTCTAACTAAACGTAGGAGCTGGACAAATAAAAGAGGAAATTATGAAGTAAAACCTGGAGACACCCTATGGAGTATAGCCAAAAGATTTAAAGTGTCCTTAAAGACAATACTTGTTGCAAATAAGCTCAATAAGAGGTCTACAATAAGACCTGGAATGAAACTCTATATTCCCATTACAGATTATAAATCCTTAAAAAATGCTCAAAGGGCTCTCAAAAAAATACTATATCGGGTTAAAAAAGGTGATAATCTCTGGGGAATAGCAAGAAAGTTTGGAGTTACTACAAACCAACTCCTGACATGGAACAATCTAAAGAAAAATTCTAGAATATACCCAGGAGATAAGATAAAAATCTTTGTTGAGGTTGTTGAAAATTAATTTTAAAGACTCAAAGTCCATAGATGAAATTTAAATACAAAATCTTCTTAGGACTCTTGATAATAAACTTTTTTATAACAGGTGCCACTGGTTCATATTTTTATATCCAATCAAAAGAGGCCTTGTACAGGACTATAAAAAAAGAATTATTAGCAATTTCCCAGATAGCATCAAAAATAATTCCTGGAGATTTATTGGAAAAATTAACTAAACCCCAGGATATGAACACTCCTGAATACAAAAAAATACAAGATATCATTTCAAAGATTGAAAATTCAAATGATGAAATTCTATATGTCTATACCATGAGACTAGAGGGTTCAAAAGTAACTTTTATAGTAGATTCTCCTCCTAGCGATGACAATCACGATGGGAAAATCACTGAGGATGAAATCCCATACTCAATTGGAGATGAATATAAAAATCCTCCCAAATCACTTCTATTAGGCTTTATAAAACCAACAACAGATGAAGGGCCTGTAAAAGACGAATTAGGATGGACTATGTCAGGATATAGTCCCATTTACAACTCAAAAGGAGAGAGGATTGGACTAGTTGGTGCAGATATGTCTTTGGAAAAAATCCACAATAAAATGGAATTAATTAAAAAAGCAGGCATTATATCCTTACTTATAAGTATCATTTTAAGCATATTATTGAGCCTGTACTTTGGAGAAAAATTTATACAACCCCTCAATTTATTAAGGAATTCTTTTAGGGAGTTATCAAAAGGGAAATTGAAACATATTGATTTGGAGAGAACCGATGAAATAGGAGAACTTTTTAGAGATTTTAATAAGATGGTTACTGAATTAAAAGAAAAAAATATATTGCGGTCTTTTTTAGGAAAAATGGTGGATCCAGATATAGTAAAGGGTCTAATTAAAAATTCTCCACGGGTAAATGGCGTTATTACAGAAGCAGTTGTGGTTTTCTGTGATATAAGAAATTTTACAACTCTATGCTCAAACCTCCCACCTACAAGTGTAATAGCAATTTTAAACCAATATTTTACAGAGATGGTAGAAGTGATAAATAAATGGGGGGGTTATATAGACAAATTCTTAGGAGATGGAATGCTAATTGTCTTTGGTCATCCAAAAAAAACAACCAATCCACAAGACTCTGCAATACAGGCGGCACTGGAAATGATAGAGACCTGCCAGGTATTAAACAAAAAATTAGTGCTGAAAAATCACGCTATAACTAACGCAATTGGTATTCATTTCGGCCCAATTGTTTCAGGATTAGTAGGATCTGATGAGCGACTGGAATATACTGTTTTAGGAGATACAGTAAATATAGCCCAAAGGCTTGAAAAAATAAACAGAAAACTAAACACTGAAATTTCAATCTCAAAAGAAGTTTATAATAAGCTAGATGGAAAACTTAAATCAAAATTTAGGAATATGGGAAAACACCAGATAAAAGGAAAACCTGATCCTATTGAAATTTATTCTTATACTGAGGCTAAAAAAACAGCTTAATTTTCCAACAATCAAATCCTAAATAATTGCAATTAAATAAACAAAAAAAGGCCGACAAATTAGTATGTCGGCCTTTTTAATCGGGAAGACAGGATTTGAACCTGCGACCCCCTGCTCCCAAGGCAGGTGCGCTTCCAGACTGCGC
>JAMOQN010000113.1 GCA_027063985.1 Desulfohalobiaceae bacterium | reverse complement strand
AGCAAGATTTTCGGAAATAACAACCTTTATGTTATTTTGTGATTTTATAAAGGGAAGCACATAGTCTAAACACAGGGCAACTACACCTAATGATGCAGTTAGTTGATAAAGGTCAATATCTTGTTTGATTACAAAATGGGAAAAAGAGCGCATAAGAATAAGATCCTGCTTTTCTAAACAATATGTGTTTAAAATACGACTTAAAAAAGAGGATTTTTCTATTCGTTTTGCCTCTCCAAATAAAGATGCTGATAAAAGTTTAACGTCTTTTATGTTGGGAAACTTCTTTAAGTGGGAAATTAAACAAAGCCCATCCCTTAAATCCTTTTCTGTACGTGGTTCATAGCCAAGATTTACAAGGTTGTCATAATCTGCACACAGGTCCTGACAATGTTTTTGAAAATATTGTTCAACAAATTCCCTGTTTTCTAAAACTACCCGCCTGCCTTTTCTTCTAATAACTCCAAGGGACACAAACTCTTCCAGATCCTTTGTAAGCCCACATTCTCCTTGTTCAAGCAGCTTTCTCATATCAAGACAGAGGCGAAGCCTATTTTGCAATCCCCTCCTCCCTATAAGTTTTATTCATCAAACTGATCAATTTTCCACATACAATTAATTAACAGCGCTACTCACCCATACCACTCCCTGGGGTGTGGGCAAAAGTTGATATAAAAATCCATGATTAAAAAGGGGTATATTGGGTAGGGCTGTTAAGAGTTGAATGCCACTTTGTTCCATTAGGCTATATACTGTTTCAATTGCTGTATGGTCTAATCTGTCTGCTTCATCCAGTGTAAGAAATGCCAGTCCTGTTTTAAATCTCTCAGTTGTATCATCTTGAGCCATGTTTTCAAGTAGTGCTGTAATAATGGCCAGATTTACTCCAAGGCTCTCTCCATTAGAAAGTCCTGTTCTTCGTTCTTTATTGTGAATATCTATAACTGTAAAGTCCAGATCAATATAATAACGATAGTCAACGATTTCTTCATATGTTGGGTCTGTTCGCAGATATCCAAGTTCTCTGGCCATTGACCTTATAAATTCCTCAAAGCTCGTATGTTTATTTTGTATGTAATTTAGTAAGGAGTTGCTAGCTGCCAGATTATTTAATTTATGATAGGCCTCTCTTTTTAATACCTGCAACTTTACCTGCCTCACACGACCAAAACGCAAGTTTTCCATTCTTTTATTTATCCTGCGCACCTTTCTCTCTATCCTTGCTACCTGCTCATATACATCATTTTTAAAATTACCAACAACCTGACGTATGGAATGTTCTATTTTTTTGAGTTCTGTTCTAAGATGACTCAATTTTTCCTCTAATATCGCAAAATTTGTATATTCAGGATAAACTAAAGATATCAACTCCTCCACCCATTTTTTTAACACCTTTTGAGGGGGTATTTTTTCACCGTGCTCATTGGCAAAATCATCCATTTCTCTTTCTAACAGCACCAGCTTACTTTGAAAATCCGATCGACTAACACCACTCTCGCAAAGGGGAGGTTCATTATCTTCAAAATAAAGCGTTAATTCCTCTCTAAGGGTTTTTTCAGTGTTTACCCATTTTTCTCTATCTTTCTCAAGTCTATCACAATTTTCCTGGGCAATTTTTATTTGATACTCATTTTTATTTATTTTTTTATCAATTTCTCTAATTTCCTTTTCAAGCTCTTCTACTTTTTGTTTTGCTCTACTTAGTTCATCCTGTAATTCTTTTTCTTTTACACCTATTTCTTGCTGAAGCACCTTTAAAGGATATTCTTCCATCAATGTCTTTATCTGTCCTTTAAGCTCACTTATATTTGTTATAATCTCTGTCTTAGTTTTTTCTATTTCTTGTTTTTCATCATCTAATGCGTTAATATTATTTTTTAATTGTTCTATTTTATCTTTACATTCATTATATTGCTCTTTAACATTATTTAATTCATTGAGATAAGCATTATATTCTTTTTCCAATTGCTTATAATCAGAATGTATGGGGCTACTCTGTTTTATTATTAAGAGTTCTTTTTTTAGACGTGTTGCAATTTGAATATTATTTTCCAGATGTGACACACGGTTTTGAAGTTTTGATATCTCTGTCTCTAAGTTTTTTTCTTTCAAATAATCCAGCAGGGGCAACAATTTTTCTATTTTTTTTCTTTTATCCTCAATTGTAGTCATTTCTCCTGTTAAGTTATTATCATTTTCCATTAATTTAAAAATTTCTTGTTTAAGGGACTCTATCCTTTTTTGCCTGGCCTTTTTTCCTAAAATAGGCGCCTTTGGCCTTGGTTCATACCGTAATGCCTTTCCTTCACTTATTAAAACACCATCACTACACTCTATAACATCATGTGTTAGATCCAAATCTTCTCCTTCAAGGATAAAATAGAGTCTCTGATTTCCCTGACAAAGTTGAAGGGCCTCATCTTTGTTTTGAATTATCCTTGCACATGTCAAAGGTCCAAGTATCATTTCCAGATATGCTGCTTGTTCCCATGATATATCCTCATATTGCTCAAATAAATATCTGCCCTTTGAGTTTTTAAATGCATCTGGCAACTCTGCCTGATAAT
>JAMOQN010000112.1 GCA_027063985.1 Desulfohalobiaceae bacterium | reverse complement strand
CTTTCATCTTTAGAGGTTTTAAAAGACCTTAATTTTGCCTCTTATTGTCCATATGAGACCATCACCAATTTTCAGGTATATCCATTTGCTGTGGTAATGAACAAAAAGAAATGGGAAAAGCTCCCTGCTGATGTAAAAAAAGCTATAGATGAAATTTCAAAAGAACATGCTGCATGGACTGGTGAATATATGGACAACCACGTAAAAGAAGCAATTCAATATGCAAAAGAAAAATATAATGCAAAGCTATTTTATTTCTCAAAACAAGATATGCAAAAAGCTAATAAATTACTAAAAAAAGTTATACTTAAATGGAAGAAAATGGCTAATAAAGCAAATCTACCTGCAGATGAAATACTCAAAGACGTTTATAAATTTAAAAGTAAATATGAACATTAAAGCATTGTAAAGGCGTAGTTGCCATGTCCTTTAAAATCATAGATAAGTTAAATAAATATTTAAATATTGTTGCAGGATGTATGTTAATACTAATGATGTTACTTGCAACGTCAAATATTATATTCAGATTTTTTGGGCATCCCATAAAAGGCACCTTTGAAATCCTGGGATTTTTAGGTGCTATGGTGTGTAGTCTGTCTCTCCTTGAAACTGAACAAAAAGGAGGACATATAACTATTGGACTTTTATATGAAAAACTACCTAACCAAATAAAACCATTTCTGGATTTTGTAACATTGATTTTATCTATCAGTTTTTTATCCCTTATTTGTTATAAACTATTTCAACTGGGATTTTCAATAAAGGAGTATGGAGAGTTATCTGAAACTCTCCATATTCCTTATTATCCAGTTATATTTATTTGCGCATTTGGAGTATTATTTTTAATAATTTTTATGTTATTTAATTTTTTAAAAAAATAGGCATAACGTGTTTTAATGTATTTGTCTCATTAGCTAAAAATCATTCTATTGGAAGGAATACATGGATTTTACATCAATTGGGATTGCAGGAATTATAGTTTTATTAGTCACTATGTTCTTTTTGAGAATACCAGTTGGCTTTGCCATGGGTGTAGTTGGATTTTTAGGTTTTTGGATATGTATTAATTTTAATGCAGCCCTGGGCATGATAGGAGAAGAGACGTGGAAAGTGCTTTCTTCTTATGGGCTGACTGTTATCCCGCTTTTTATACTTATGGGGCAGATATGTTTTTATTCAGGAGTAAATAAAAGGATGTATAGATGGGCTAATGTCATCCTTGGAGAAATCAAAGGCGGGTTGGCCATGGCAACGATAATTGCCTGTGCTGGATTTTCTGCAATATGTGGATCAAATACAGCAACAGCTGCTACCATGGCCACTGTGGCCTTGCCTGAGATGAAAAAATATGGCTATGACCCGGCATTTAGTGCAGGAGTTGTGGCAACTGGCGCCACCCTGGGTGTGCTTATTCCCCCTAGTGTTGTGCTCATAATAATTGGTCTGCAGACAGGACAATCAATAAGGGACCTATTTTTAGGCTCAGTTATCCCTGGACTTTTGCTCACATTTGGATTTCTTCTTGGTATCCTAATAATCTGCCAGGTGATTCCATCCCTTGTCCCAGGCGGGAGTCCTACCTCTTTAAAAGACAAGATCAAGGCATTATTTGGTTTCTGGGAAGTGTTTTTACTTTTTGCACTTGTGATAGGAGGATTATCATTTGGAATATTTACCCCTAGCGAGGCTGGAGCAGCTGGAACTTTTTTGGCATTAATGATTAGCCTTTTTAGAAAAAATCTTGGATTTAAAGAATTATTTAACGCTATTTATGATACTTTAAAAATTTCATGTATGATTTATGTAATAATACTTGGTGCTGTGATATTTGGAAGGTTTTTAACTATTACAAGAATTCCATATGATACTGCATCTTATGTAACATCCTTAAACCTACCAAGTTGGATTATTATGGGACTGGTTTTTTTGATATATTTAATTGGTGGTGCTATAATGGATGCACTGGCACTTCTTCTTATAACCATTCCTATATTTTTTCCAGTGGCAAAATCTCTAGGTTACGATCCAATATGGTTTGGTGTATGGATTACTCTTATTACCACTATGGGAGCTGTTACACCTCCTGTTGGAATAAATGTCTTTATTGTATCTGCCATGGATAAAGAATTAAATTTAGCCAAAGTTATTAAAGGAGTTATTATATTTTTACCTATTTTTATAGTAATAATATTTTTGTTACTTGCCTTTCCCCAATTGGTTACATGGCTACCACATTTTATAACTTAGTTTATTGGAGAGTTATTGTTTTTTTATTGATAAGGATGTAAATAAAACAGGGAGTCTTTATTAAGGCTCCCTGTTTTTTAATAAAGCATATTACTTTTTATATCCCAAAGGAAGCTGGGTAAACCTTCCTCCATATATAATAGGATCTCCTTTATATCCAAGGGCCTTAAAATTAATGTAATCAGTTTGTCCTATTAACTTTTGTACATCTCTTCCTTTCATATGCAAGTATTTAAAATCTACCCCTTTAAACGCTAATTTTTTAAATTCTACATTTCTATTATCTTGATGACACCTATTACAGGTTCTTTCTCCCTTCAGGCTTT
>JAMOQN010000111.1 GCA_027063985.1 Desulfohalobiaceae bacterium | reverse complement strand
ACGAAGGGAAAAGGCAAGAGAAGAGGGTAATGTCCCCAGGAGTGAAGAAGTTTCAAAGGTAGTGGTACTTGTAGTAGGTGTGGTGTCTCTTAGATTTTTGATTAAATTTATTGGAAAAAATATTTTTGATATATTTATATTTATATTCCACAGTTTCAATATGGAGATCTCCAAAAATTCCACTTATTATCTGCTTGTGTATTGCATGCAAAAGATATTAATTATATTACTTCCTGTACTTTTATTAATTGCAATAGCCAGTGTTGTAGCAATTAGACTCCAGACAGGACATGTTTTTACAACTAAAGTATTTTCTCCAAAATGGGAGAATTTTAATCCAATAAACAATATAAAAAATAGATTTTTTTCCTTTAAAACAGTGGTAGAAATATTAAAAAGTAGTTTCCAGGTTATTTTAGTTGGTATTGTTGCTTATTTTGCTGTAAAAAATCAAATCAAATATCTTCCTTCCCTTTTTTTTGAAAATGTAAATGCTATTATTTCTAATATGCTATTTTTGATATATAAAGTGACCTGGATTTTGCTAATTCCCCTAATAATTATAGCTATAATCCATCTATTTTATACACGGTGGGATTATGAAGAGAGTATTAAAATGACCAAGCAAGAGGTCAAAGATGAACACAAACAGCTTTATGGAAGCCCTGAGATAAAGAGGGAACAGAGAAAGAGGATGCAGCAGGTTATGATGTCCAGGATGATGAGTGAGGTGCCTAAAGCAGATGTTGTCATAACAAACCCAACCCACATTGCAGTGGCATTAAAATATGACATAAGTGAAGCACCTGCTCCAATTGTTGTTGCAAAAGGAGCAGGTTTAATTGCTGAAAGGATAAAGAATATAGCCAAAGAGCACAACATTCCAATTAAAGAAGATAAGCCATTGGCACGGGCATTGTATAAAAGTGTGGAAGTTGGGGAGATGATCCCAGAAGAACTCTATCAGGCTGTTGCTTCTATTTTAGCTAGCCTGGAAAAATTCAGGAAAAAATATGCAAGAAAATAATATAGCCCACTTAGAATTTTGAATCAAAAAATTGACAGAGTTTTTCCTCAAGGAATATAAGAAGTTTTAAATTATAGGAAAAAGTTGGGTCAAAATTATGGCAAAGGAAGCAATTAAAATACGTTTTGATTTAAACGAGATACTCAGGCAAGGAGATATCCTACTTGGTATTGGGGTGGCACTTATTCTATTTGTTATGTTGATCCCTTTGCCTCCTTTACTTTTGGATCTCATGCTCACCTTAAGTATATCTTTTAGTATGGTTGTATTAGTAACAGCGATGTTTGTTGAATCTCCCTTAGATTTTACGGTTTTTCCCTCAGTTGTAATGATAGCCACAATACTCAGGCTTGCTCTAAATGTGGCAACTACAAGGAGGATCCTCTTATATGGAGACCAAGGCCCTGCTGCGGCAGGTAAGGTTATTCAGGCCTTTGGATTTTTTGTGGTTGGTGGCAATTATGTTATTGGATTTATAGTATTTTTGATCTTATTTGCCTTAAACAAGATGGTCATTGCCAAGGGAATGAAAAGAATAGGCGAGGTAGCTGCCCGCTTTACCTTGGATGCCATGCCTGGAAAACAGATGTCCATAGATGCTGACCTAAATGCAGGCCTGATTACTGAAGAAGAGGCCAGGAAGAGGAGGGAAGATATCAGGAGAGAGGCAGATTTTTATGGTGCAATGGATGGTGCTGGAAACTTTGTTGAAGGTGATGTAAATGTAGGTATTTTAATCACCTTAATTAATATCATTGGTGGATTTTTCATTGGTGTGTTTCAAAGACATATGGATTGGTTAGCAGCAGCAAAGACTTATACTATCCTCACCATAGGTGATGGCCTTGTATCTATTATACCCTCTCTTATCATGTCCACGGCAGCAGGTTTTATAGTAACCAGATCTGCTGATCAGGGAACTTTGGGCTCAGTACTTCTTGAACAGATAACATTAAGCTATAGGGCACTATTTTTGGTATCTGCAATACTAGCTGTTTTTGGGATGGTTCCAGGTATGCCAACAATTCCATTTTTTGTCCTGGCATCCCTTATCTGCGGGCTTGGTTTTCTATCTAAAAGATATGCTGCCAGGATAGTTGAAGAGACTGCGGTTGAAGAAGCCAAAGAAAAAGAAAAAATAGAGACTCCAGAAGATGTTAAATCTCTGTTGCCTCTAGATACATTGTCTTTAGAAGTGGGATATGGACTAATTCCACTTGTGGATGAACAACAAGATGGAAATCTTCTGGTTAGAATAAGGTCAATAAGGAGACAAATAGCCTTAGATATGGGAGTTGTTATCCCATCAATGCATGTGAGGGATAATTTAAACCTAAAGCCAAATCAATATGTAGTTAAGATTAAAGGAAATCCAGTAGCCACTGCAGAAGTGTTACCTGACCACTATCTGGCAATGGATCCAGGCACAGCAAAGAAAAAGATAAAAGGAATTGAGACAAAAGAGCCTGCCTTTAATTTGCCTGCAATGTGGATTACTGAAGAGCAGAAAGAGGAAGCAATATTGGCAGGATATACAGTAGTAGATCCTGCAACAGTGATAGC
>JAMOQN010000110.1 GCA_027063985.1 Desulfohalobiaceae bacterium | reverse complement strand
TTTTCTGCAAGATTTCTCACGGCATCTGCAACTACAGCAAATCCTTTTCCATGTTTTCCAGCCCTTGCAGCCTCAATTGCAGCATTTAGGGCCAAAAGATTTGTCTTATCAGCAATCTTTATTACAATCTTTACTGTGTCATTTACTTTCTGTGCATGCTCTTCCATCTCAGATATCTTTTTTACAGTTTTCTCCTGCTCTTTTGCAGCATTATTTATCCCCTTGGCAAGATCCAAAATAACTGCAGACACTTCCTCTAAATCCTTTGCTACCTTGTCGCCTATCTCTTTTGACTGAAGGGCAATATCAGCTTGTTCCTTGGCCATCTTCAATAATTGATTAAAAGAAGAGACCAATTCTTGGGATGCACCGCTTGCCTGTTCAGCTCCTGCTGTTATCTGCTCCATGGCCTTTGCCATCTCATCAATAGAGCCTATTGCCTCTGTTAGCCCACTGGCAAGCTCAGTGGAGGCAGCAGCAATCCTCTCAGCAGCCTGTTGTTGCTTGGCCAGAGTCCTTGCCCTTTTTCTCTTTTCCTCTGCTATCTTTGACGTAGATGGGGCAACAGGAACACGTTGTTGTTTTTTTCCTACTGACACCTTTTTAAGAGGCATATCTTCCTCCTCTAGAAAATTTTAGGGTTTTCAACACTTTATATAACGTATCGGCAATTTTTAAATAATCTTTACTCAATAGATTCAGTATAAGAAATCATTTATTATGGAAAAAATTGTTTAGCACCTTTCTTAAGTTGTTTACTTTAGTATTTACCTTTTTTTTGTCAACAACACCTTTTTTTAAATCTTTTATGCCTTGTTTTACCTGCTCTTTAATCTTACCCTTTATTTGTTTTATGTTGGCTTTTAGAGCTTCAACCGTAGGGGCAATTGTAGGGAGAATTTGGGAAACAACAGATTTAATAATATAAGAAAATATCTGCTTTTGAGATTTATCCTTTCCACCAAGATTTTTTAGATGAATCTCTTTTAATATCACTTGCTTCTTTAATCCCAAATCTGGGAAAATAGCCTCTACCTGAGCATTTCTAATAATCAAATCTCTAATTAATATGTGTTTTTGTGTTTTCTTTTTTGATATTACACCTTTAGTCTTATTATTACTCACTTTTGTTTCACCGGCAATATTTTTTTGAAATACCTCTAAATTGCTCTTTTTTCCCCTATATTCATAGACAATGTATGGTGAATCTATATAAATTTCATCGATTATAACCATATCTTTAAACAGGGACATTGGTTCGAACTTGATAGCCATCTTTTTTACTTTTAAAAGATATGAACTGGTAAAACCAGCAGGATTTCCTACGGAAAGGTTTAACAATTTACCCTGTCCAGAAAATAAAGAAACCTTTGCCTTGTCTAACCCAACACTTGTTTTAAGAACCTTAGGTCCAATCCTTTTAATTCCCTGCTCTATTATCGTATGTAGTTTAAGATATAAAAATAAAACAACGATACCTACACCTACAAACAAAATTGACAAGATAATAACCAGGTTTTTCATTTTATCCCCTTTTTTAATTACCCTATAAAAGTTATTATGCATAAAATCCTTTTTTGTCAAAATGATAATCCTATGTTTCTTAGGAAATCTCCAATGGTTATAATCTACTTTTCTAATTTCAAATAAAAAAACTTGACAACAAAGGCATAAAACAATAATTAGACAAATAAAACTTTTTACGGATATTCAAATATAAAAAATGAACAACAAATCCCAAAATAAACCCATTACATCTAAGATGGAGGACTATCTAGAAGCGATTGTTACCCTTGAAGAGGAAAAAAAGGCTGTTAGGGTCAAGGATATTGCTTCAAAAATGGGGGTGAGCATGCCAACTGTGACCAGTATGCTAAAAAATCTATCCAAAGCAGAGTTGGTTGAATATGAAAAATATGAATACATAGAACTAACTGACAAAGGTAGAGAAATTGGGAAAGAAATTCAAAGAAGACATAGGGCATTAAAAAAATTTTTGCACGAGATACTTGGGATAGAAGATGCAGTTGCAGAACAAGAGGCATGTAAAATGGAACATGCTGTTAGCACCTCCACACTGGATAGGTTTGTAGATTTTATGAATTTCATAAAATCGTGTCCCAGAGCAGGAACCGAATGGTTAAAATATTTTCATGAATATATAAAACGTGGCAAAGACGAGGCAACCTGCGAGAAATACAGGAAATATTTAGACGATATTTATAAAAAAATAAGAGTAGAAATAGTGGGAGATTAAAATTATGATGAAGCTGACCAATCTTAATACAGGAGATGAAGGGACACTTATAGATATAGAAGGAGGAAGGGGAATTAAATCTAAACTTTTCAACCTAGGATTAACCCCAGGAATAAAAATAAAAATAATATCAAAAAATGGATGGGGGCCAATTGTTTTAAAAGTCAGAGATGGGAAAATAGCCATTGGAAGGGGTATGGCTGAAAAGATTTTGATTAAGTAGGGACTGAAAGGGTTTTATGAGTATGTAACAAAAAGTGTGTATATCCCCAGGGTGTTGAAGGTGATAAATAAGGGGATATTAGTGATCAGTGTGAGTGGACAACAAATGACAGACAGGATAACAGATCACTCGTAATTT
>JAMOQN010000109.1 GCA_027063985.1 Desulfohalobiaceae bacterium | reverse complement strand
GAGAGCCAAATTCATATTCACCATGGTGAGAAAGTATAATATGTTTTAAATGCATTATTAAATCATTACTAAGACCTTTTATTTTATTTAAAAAGGGCTCTATCAACAAAACAGACATAACAACATGTCCAATTAACTGACCTTTATCAGTGTAATCCAGAGAAATTTTACCTTCAAATTCTTCAATTTTTCCTATATCATGAAGCACTGCCCCAACAAGTAAAATTTCTCTATCAATTTCAGGATAAAGTTCTGCTATGTTTAAACACAATTTACACACATTTAAGGTATGTTCCAAAAGTCCTCCCCTATATGCATGATGGATACTTTTTGCAGCTGGTGCATTCATAAACCTTTGTCTAATATCCTTGTCTTTTAAAATCATCCCAATAAGCTTATTCCATGGCCTGTATTTTAAGTTCTTAAAACACAACTCCTCTAATTCATTCATGAGCTTCTCAGGTGGAATTTTTGTTGTGGGGATAAAATCTTCAATATCTATTTCCTCTTCAACAACTACTTTAAGTCCTTGCACTATTATCTGTAGGTTATTTCTAAAGGAATCCACATATCCTCTTACTTTAACAAAACTTTCTTCATTAATTGTATCATATTGACCACTTTGAGGATACCATATTTTTGCTGGAATCCTGCCTGTCTTATCCTGAAATTCCAAATCCCAATAAGGGCCGTTTTTAGATGATCCCTGTCTTGCCTTTGTCACAATGAATATATCATCCACCTTCTCCCCTATTTTTAGCTCACTAATAAATTTCTTTTTTACTTCCATAACTCTTGCCAAATAAAAAGTTGTTCATTATGCTTTCCAAAAAATAACACCTCTTACCAAAACATGATTGAAAATTTGTAACCAAAATATAGAGCAAGGTAAAGATGGAAATTGTGCTTACTAACGACGACGGTATTTGGGCCATTGGGCTCAGGACGCTTTATAAAAGCTTAATTAACGCCGGCCATCGAGTCCATGTAATAGCACCTCTTACAGAACAATCAGCTGTTGGACACGCAGTGACCCTGTCTAATCCAATCAGGATAAAATATGTAAAAAACTCTAATTTTCAGGGCATAGGAGTATCAGGTACACCAGTTGATTGTGTAAAACTGGCACTGACAAAAATTTTAAAAAATCCCCCGGATTTACTTGTATCTGGAATAAATAATGGTGCTAATGTTGGAGTGGATATTTTGTATTCAGGTACAGTGGCAGCAGCAACAGAAGCAGCCTTAGCTGGAGTCAGTGCACTTGCCGTGTCAATAGATAACTTTTCTCCAACAGACGTGAGTGATCAAGCAGAATTTGTGTGTCGATTAATAAAAAAAATTGACTGGAAAAAATTCAAGAACAGGGTTTTAAACTTAAATTTTCCAGACCGACCATTAAATAAAGTCAAAGGAATAAAAGTATGTCCCCAGACCCAAGCTATTTATAAGGACTGGTACGAAGAAAGGGTCGATCCACGTGGAAAACCCTATTTCTGGTTATGCGGATACATCCCAGAAGAAAATCTATCTCCAAAATCAGACAGGGCCTATTTATCAAAAGGATATATCACCCTTACTCCGCTAAACTTTGATTTTACTGATAAAAAACTCTTATCAAAACTCCAAATTGAAATTAGCAATACATTTTGTAATGAGGAAAATATATTGACAGTGGATTAAATTTTAGCTTTCATTCATTTAACTAAAAACACAAAAGGGGGTATACGTCAATGGCAGAAAGAGAACAATGGGGTACTAGAGTCGGCTTTGTAGTGGCAGCCATTGGTTCTGCAATTGGACTAGGGAATATATGGAGATTCCCGTACATGGCCTATGACAATGGAGGAGGTGCATTCTTAATCCCATATTTCTTTGCAATGTTAACTGCTGGAATTCCCATTATTATCATGGAATTTGCCCTAGGCCACAAGTACAAAGGTTCAGCGCCCATGTCTTTTGCTAAGGCAAATAAAAAATGGGAATGGCTTGGATGGTGGCAGGTATTTATTTCATTTATAATCGCAATCTACTATGTAGTAGTTATTGCATGGGCATTAAATTATACCTTTTTGGCATTTAATTTAGGGTGGGGTCAGGACACCAAGGGATTCTTTTTCAGTAAATTTCTCCACCTCTCCTCTAGTCCAATGCAATGGGGCAATATTGTCTGGCCCATATTTGTGTCTACTCTTGTGCTCTGGTTAATTACATGGTTTATATTATATAGTGGAGTAAAAAAAGGGATCGAATTTGCCAATAAGATCTTTATGCCTTTGCTCTTCATCTTGCTTCTCATCATGCTTGGCCGTGCCATTACCTTGAAAGGAGCCAGTGAAGGCCTACAATGGCTCTTTCGACCTGATTTCAGTGCAATATTAAATTACAAAGTATGGACTGCAGCATATGGTCAAATCTTCTTTTCTTTGAGTATTTGTTTTGGAATTATGATAACTTACGCAAGTTATTTGCCTGAAAAATCCGACATAAACAACAATGGAATGATTACTACCTTTGTAAACTGTGGTTTTAGTATCTTAGCCGGTATTATGATCTTCTCTGTTCTTGGATACATGGCCCAAAAACAGGGAGTTAGTGTAAAGGACGTTGCTGGGGCAGGAG
>JAMOQN010000108.1 GCA_027063985.1 Desulfohalobiaceae bacterium | reverse complement strand
ATTATGTCTATGGTTATGACATCACCAAACAACTTTCCTTGGATGTGTCCATAGCAGGGACATATCAGTATCTTGATTATGATTCTGAAGATAATGATGATTCCCTTGGTAGAGGTGCTATTGCAGCGGATATTGGTTTTAACTTTCACCCAACTGACATAGATGAATTCCAAGTGACTCTAAGTTATGCTTCAGGTAATAGTTTACATGATAAATCCCCATTTATACTAGCCTCATATGCAGATGACCTAGAAGATGACGTAAAAGACATCAATGGGAGAAATAGAGATTATTTGTTAGAGGCATGGTATAAACATACATTTAATTTAACTGAAGATATTTCCTTATCCGGTACCCTTGGAATAATTGATTCAACCGGGTATTTAGATGAAAATGAATTTGCAAATGATGAATTGAGTCAATTTATGAATGAAGTATTTGTCAACAATCCTTTATTGAATTTGCCATCTTACGATTCAGGGGGTGTAGTTGAACTGTCTTTTAAAAATTTTTATCTCAAGGCCCTGGCCATGGATACCAAAACTGATAAATGGGAAACACCAGAGGAGGATGATACAAAATCTTATAACTACTATGGTGGTGAGATAGGATTGAGTTTAGATACACCTCTTGGTAATGGTAATTATAGGGTAATAGGTTATATTACTTCTGAAGAGTTGCAGGGATGGGACAACTCAGAAGAGAAATATCAGGGAATAGGAATTTCAGCAGATCAAAAAATAGGAGAAATCTTAGGTGTATTTTTTAGGTTTGGATGGCAAGATGACGATGCAATAGTAGATTTTGATACCATGTATTCAGGTGGAATTAATATAAATGGTAAATTATGGGGAAGAGAAGATGATGAAATAGGAATTGGATATGCTTATCTTGATGGTTGTGATGACGCAGATGTAGATAATACCCAGGTAGTGGAAGGATATATAAAATTCAAAGTAACAGAATACAGTCATATTTCCTTTGATGTCCAATATATGGACGACGATTATAAACACAATATAGATGACACTGAAGGTATTATATCTTCAGTTAGATATGTGGTAGAATTTTAGGCCCATAGCACTCTTTCTTATAGGACCTGAATTCGTACGTAAAAAACAATCCTCCCTTATGGCGAATTCAGGTCCCCTTTTTTGTCTATTCCTTATTTAAAATAATCCTGCAATCAGCAACAGATACACCCAATCCTTCATCATGGACAATCAACGGATTTATGTCCAGCTCATGAATCTCTGGATGGTTTTCCATTAGTCGGGAGACCTTCATTATTACCTTTTCAACTGCAGATATATCTTTTTTCTTATCCCCCCTAAATCCAGTAAGGAGTTTATACGCCTTTATGTCTTGAACCATTCTCCTTACATCTCCCCTTGTTAAAGGGGCTATTCTAAAGGATACATCTTTAAATACTTCAACAAAGATTCCACCAAACCCAAACATCACAAGGGGCCCGAACCTTGGGTATCTAGTAGCACCAACTATGCATTCCACCCCTTTTGGAGCCATTTTTTGTACCAATACACCATCTATCCTTGCATCTTTTTTGTAATTAAGACCATTGCTTATTATTTTTTTGAATCCTTCTCTAACCTCCTTCTCTGTGGTTAGATTTACAAGTACCCCTTTGGCATCTGATTTATGCAAGATATCAGGAGACATTATCTTTAATACAACTGGAAACCCTATCTCATTTGCTATTTTAGCAGCCTCATCTTCACTTTTGGCAAGCTCCATTGGTAAAATATCAAAATTATATGCCCTTAAGAGATCTCTGCATTGGAGTTCAGTTAGTCTTGTGCTGTCCTTTTCAATATAACCTTGGATAAGTTCCTTTGCCTTTTGTGGGTCAACCTGAATTTCTATTTCCTCATAGGTCTCTCTATGTAGCCAGCTATTGAACTTATACAAGGCACCTAAGGCCTTTGCAGCATTCTCTGGAAAACTGAATACAGGATAGCCGTGTTCCTGGAGATAATGTACGCCAGGAGAGACATCCACAACACCCATAAAGCAGGATACTATTGGCTTGTTAGTGGTAGATGCTACTTTGACAATTGCCTCAGCAGTTGCCTTTGCATCTGTCATGGATTGTGGTGTTAAAATAACAAGTACTCCATCTACATTTGGGTCAAAAACAACAGTCCTGAGTGCATTTTCATATCTATCTGACGTGGCATCACCAATTACATCAATGGGATTGTGGATATTTGCAGTTGGCGGAAGAAATTTCCTTAATTTTTCCTTTGTCTCATCTGTCAATTTCGCAAGGCTTAGGCCAGTTGTGACTGTTACGTCTGTCGCCACTATTCCAGGGCCCCCTGCATTGGTTACAATAGCCACCCTATTGCCAGCTGGCACCTTTGTTCTTATCTTTCCCAGTGGGGTTTCGCTTTTGTAAGTAAATGCAGTGGCATAATCAAAAAGCTCATTAATAGTTTCTGCCCTTATAATTCCAGTTTGATCAAATATTGCACTATACACTGCATCAGATCCAGCTATAGCACCTGTGTGTGATGCAGCTGCCTTTGCACCTGCAGTTGTGCGACCAGATTTTATCACCAATATAGGTTTTGGATGGTTCCCGGATGTTATTTTTTTGGCAGTTTCTATAAATTCCCTGGCTCGCCTGAGCTCTTCTAGATAGATCATTATCACTTCAGTGTCAGGGTCATTGTAAAAATATTCCATTAAATCAACTTCATCTACATCGGCCTTATTCCCAATGGAAATAAATTTTGAAAAGCCAAACTCCCTATCTGCTGCAAAATCCAAAACCGCAGTACAAAGTGCCCCGCTTTGGGATATAAAAGATATCTTACCTGACTCAGGCATCCTTCTTGAGAAGCTCGCGTTTAATCTAACATTGTCCAGGGGATTTATAACTCCCAGACAATTAGGACCTACCAAACGAACACCTGCCTCTTTACACAAGCTTGCAATTTCCTGTTCTATCTTTGCGCCTTCTCCACCCACTTCTCTAAATCCAGCAGAAACAATAACTATTCCGCCCACTTCTTTTTCTATGGATTGTTTTACCGCTTCAAGTGCCAGTTTTGGAGGCAAGATAATAAAAGAGAGATCCACGGTATCTGGAATATCTAAAATGGATGGATAGGCCTTTACACTTACAACAGACCTGGCCTTTGGATTTACTGGGAATATAACCCCTTTAAATCCTCCTCTTAAGACATTTAAAAAAATATCATGGCCCACTTTGCCTGGAGTTGTGGACGCACCTATTACAGCCACAGATTCTGGCGAAAATATGGCATCAAGACCTTTTTTCATAACTTTGTTGCTCCTTATAATTTGTTTATCTAGTTAATTTATTTATATTTATTTGTCCAAAATCAACTGAGAGAGTTGGGAATGAATGATTCCATTTGAGGCAAGTATATTGGGGGAATATAGAGAGATAGGATCCCCTGAATATTCAGTGACCATACCCCCTGCTTCTTTGACAATAAGCAGGCCTGCTGCAATATCCCAGGGTTTTAATCCCTGTTCAAAAAAACCTTCAAATCTACCGCAGGCCACATAGGCAAGGTCTATTGCTGCAGCTCCCATTCTCCTCAGTCCCTGACAGGATTTAAGAACAGATTTAACTGGTGGAATGACTTCGTCTATCTTTTCTTTTATATTATAGGGAAATCCCGTTGCAATTAGAGAATTTTTTAATTCTTTTTCTTTAGACACTGTAATCTTTTTTGAGTTTAAATATGCCCCTCCACCTTTGTAAGCTGAAAACACCTCACCAATTATGGGTAGATTAACAACACCCAAAACTACTTCTTTATTCCACCATAGGGCTACAGAAGTAGCAACCATGGGGAGTGAGTGGGCAAAATTTGTGGTTCCATCTAAAGGATCCACTATCCATATAGGTCGTGTGCCTATTTCAGTTGATGAGGCAGATTCCTCTGCAAGAAAATCCCCATCAACTATTTTTCTCAGTTCTTTTTTCAGTTGATTTTCCACTGCTACATCTACTTCAGTGACAAGGTCAATTTCTCCCTTATGTCTTATATCTAACTCTTTGCCAAAAGAACTTTTTATAAATTTTCCTGCGTATATAACAACTTCCCTAGTCCTTTGTAAAATAGATTTTAGTTTTTTTGCGTCCATAATTATTTTTCTTTATTCCTTTTTTAATTGATAAAGACCTGTGCATAGGCCTTTTCATTTTCCATGGCAATACCAGTTCCCCTAACAACAGTTGTTAAGGGATCCTCATCAACAACTACATTAATATTTGCCCTCTTCATTATTAATTTATCAAGGCCCTTTAAAAGGGCACCACCACCAGCTAATAATATTCCGTTTTGAGCCACATCTGCCACAAGCTGGGGAGATGTTTTTTCAAGGGCCCTGATAACAGAATCCACAATTATGTCCACAGGCTCTTTTATGCAATGGGCTATTTCTTCTTCTGTTAATTCAATCATAACAGGGGCCCCGTTCATAATATTTTTCCCTGTCACCTTCATAACTTTCATCTCTTCTGTTGGTTCATAAAATGCTGATCCTAGGTTTATTTTAATATGTTCTGCTAGATTTTCTCCTATTAAGACCTTATATTCTTCTTTTAAATATCTCTGTATGGCCTCATTTAATTCATCTCCAGCAACCCTAACAGATTCTGAATATGCCACAGCAGACAGGGAAATAACAGCCACTTCAGTAGTTCCACCACCAATGTCAACAACCATATTTCCTTTTGGCTTTTCAATTGGAAGTTGAGCCCCTATTGCAGCAGCCATTGGTTCTTCAATGAGTTTTACTTCTCTAGCGCCTGCTTGCTGAGCTGATTCTATAACAGCCCGCATCTCCACTTGGGTAATCCCAGTGGGTACACAAATTACCATTTTGGGTTTAACCAGTTGAAGTCCCTTAATCACCTTTTTTATAAAATATGAAATCATTATCTTGGTTACTTCAAAATCTGCAATAACACCATCTTTTAAAGGCCTTACAGCTCTAATCTTTTCAGGAGTCCTGCCTAAAAATTCCTTTGCCTCTGCACCTACAGCCAGGACTTTTGATGTCCTTGCGTTCAATGCCACCACTGATGGCTCATTAAGCACGATTCCATCCCTTGCTGTATACAAAAGGGTATTTGCGGTCCCTAAATCCATGGCCAGGTCTTTGCCAAAAAAATTGAGAAGCTTTTTAAAAAACATGCCAACCTACCTTCCTTTCTTTCTGTTCCTTAATTTGTTTTTAAGGTATAAATTTTCTAAAAACAACGATAAATGATTAATTAAGAGGTGGAAAAATTCAGAGAGGGGCTGGGTTATGGTCCTCTTTTCACGATCTAAAAAAACCAGAACCCCTCTGGTCTTTAAATTTACTATTATAGGTAAACACACTATTGTCTTGAACTTCTCTCCCTTATTGGAAGTTCCCACAAGGGAACCAACTGGCCTTTGGTCTTGGTCATCGCTTAAAATAATGGCCTTGTGATTTTTAAAAACCCACCCAACAAGTCCGCTATTTATACGAAATTTTTTGCCTCGATACCCTTCTAAACCTGCTATAATGTCACTCATCTTTTCAAGATGATAGCCTTCTCCCCTCTCATCTCTTGTAGCAAAGATACAATATAAGAAGCCAGTGTACAAACACAAAATCTCTAACATATTCTTTAGATATTCGTCCCACTTGGGATATTTTTCTTTTAAACTACATATGAGTTTTAGACCATTATAAAATTTTTCAGTTTCTGAATAATTAATAACTTTATCCCTTTCTTCTAAAAAAACAGAGATCAATTCAGCAAATTGACTAAGTATTTTTTGGTCCTTTGGCGTAAATGTAAATGTTTTTTTGCTGTCAACACAAAGGACTCCCCTTCTACCTTTTAAGGGGACTCCCATAAAGGATTTTACTCTTTCTTCTTCTCCTTTTAAATAATAGCAGAGCCTTCTCTTTTCCCTAGAAAAATCATTAATAACCAAGGCCTTTTTATTTTTCAAAATCCAGCCTAAGATACCCTTTCCTTCCACTACAATAGATGTTTTATCAACATTATCTCCCAGGCTAAAATATGAAACCATTCTATATTGAGACCCAGCGTCCTTTAGATAAAGGACACTGGTATATCCTTCAAAAACACTGCTTACACATTTAAGTAAACACTCATAAAAAGATGGAGGATTCATTATTTCTTAAACCTTCTCTGAAAATAAAATTCTATACTTCTGTTATATGTTTTTTCCTCTTCTTCTGTAAAATAACACGCTGGGAGCTCTCCCCTCTGTCTATGATATCTAATACATTCGCAACAAATTCCATGCCTTGGACAAGATGGATAAGTGCAATTGCACGTCTCGGAATTTAGTTTATATCTGGGGCACTTTTCTTTTTTTTCCATGTTCACATCTCCTTTTTCTAAGGACTAAGTTAAACTTGAACTTAAGGCAGGACCCATTGGTTGGATACGACATAAATTTTTAAGGGATTAAATATGGTAGGTCAAGGTGAAAATCTGGCACAATCAATATACAACAAAAGATGATTATGAACATATTTTTATTTTTTTGTAAGCATAAATATCCCATAAATTGCAAATAAGTTGGGGAAAAATTTGACCACCTTCCCATGGTCTTCGTGGTGATAGGTACTAATATTCATTTCCCTCTCAATCTTAAAACCAAATATTCCACAAAACCTCCTAAAATCCGTAATACTAATCCTCCTGATATTTGGGGTGTCAAACCACTCATAAGGAAGTTCCTTGGATATTGGCGCCCTACCTTTTAAAAAAAAGTAGATCCTGTTTTTGTAATGGCTATAATTTGGGAAACTCACAATCCCCTTTCTTCCAACTCTTAGCATCTCAGATATAAGCCAGGCTGGACGAGTCACCTGTTGTAAGGTCTGGGATAAAATCACATAGTCAAAGGTTTGATCCGCATAATCTAAAATTTCCTCATTTATATCACCCTGGATTACATTCACACCTTTTAAAATTCCCTGGGTCACTTTCTCCTCATCGATCTCAATTCCAGTGCCCTTGACATCTTTTTGCTGTATTAAATATTCAAGTAACACACCATTACCACATCCTAAATCCAGCACCTTACTTCCTGGCTCTACCCATCTGGCTATAGTCTTTAAGTCAAATCTCATTTTTGACGGTCCATTTAAGTACAAACGTAAAATATATTTTGATTTAAATCTCAGAAGAAAGTTTTTCTAAAAATGCCTTTACCAAACTAGATAATTTGGGATTGGGAACTAAAAATGAGTCATGTCCATAGTCTATTTGGATCTCACAAAAGTTTACCTCAATTCCATTTTTTTTCATTGCCTTAACCATTTCTTTTGACTGGTAAGTGGGATATAGCCAGTCTGAACTAAAGGAAACAACTAGAAATTTTGCCTTTGCCTTTGAAAGGGCCTGGACAATGGACCCATCTCCATGGGTCTCAGCCAGATTAAAATAATCAGTTGCACGGGTTAGATACAAAAACGAATTTGCATCAAATCTACTAACAAATTTTTCTCCTTGATACTTAAGATAATTGGATACCTGAAAATTGGTTTCAAAACTACTAGTTGGATGAAATCCTCTTTGTATGTTTCTATCAAATTTTTTTCTAAGTGCGGTATCTGACAGATAAGTGACATGGCCTATCATCCTGGCCACTGCCTGTCCGTGTACAGGTGGGACAGAATTATAGTAGTCACCATTATTCCAATTGGGATCGTTCATAATTGCCTGTCTTGCCACTTCATTAAAGGCTATGGCCATTGCTGAATGTTTTGAAGTAGTAGCAATCAAAATTGCCCCATTGACCATCTCAGGGTATCTCACACTCCACTCAAGGGCTTGCATACCACCCATGGAGCCACCAATCACTGCAAGGATTTTATCTATTTTTAGATGTTCAATAAGTCTTTTTTGTGCCCTAACCATATCTCCTATAGTTACTAAAGGGAACCTCAATCCATAGGGTTTATTTGTCTTTGGATCAATTGATCCAGGACCTGTTGAGCCCATGCAACCACCAATTACATTGGAGCACACCACAAAAAATTTATTTGTATCAATGGCCTTTGATGGGCCAATCATATTTTCCCACCATCCAGGTGTTGGACTATCTTCCCTGTAATACCCTGCAGCATGGGAATCCCCAGTTAAGGCGTGCAACACAAGTATGCAATTGGTCTTGTCCCTATTTAAAGTCCCATAGGTTTCATATGCAAGGGTGATAGGTCCTAATTTTTGCCCATTTTCAAAGATAAATTCATTGGGTGGCTCTGCAAAGGTAAAAAATTGTTTTTTGACTAATCCTACGGAGTTTTTATCTATTTCCATATTGTCCCACCATTTTTAAACAATGGTCTTCATGGCTTGATTTTTTGCATAATTTGTGACAGATAAAACTGTTTTTTATCCACTCCTCTCAAGGTGGACTAAAATATTTGTTATTAATGTCAAATAAAAATAACTAGTACATGGAACAAGGAACTTAACCCTGTAAAGAAAATTTTCATAAATTTAGGCCAACCAATAAAGGGATATCAAACCGAACCTTGATATTCAAGAAAATACAAAAACAAGGAGAGATAAACATGACACTTTCAGATAAAATTCTCAAGATAAAAGATGAATTGAAAGATGAACTATGCATTTTAGCCCATCATTATCAAAACGACGAAATTGTGAGATATGCAAATTTTATTGGAGATTCTTTAGAATTGGCAAGAAAAGTTCCTTCACTAAAGGCCAAATACATAGTTATGTGTGGGGTTTATTTCATGGCCGAGTCCACAGCTATTTTGGCAAATGAGTCTCAACAGGTTTTTATTCCTGTAGAAAAAGCTGGGTGTACCCTTGCAGACCTTGCTCCTGCAAAATTAATAGAGATTATTTTGACTAAATTAAACCAAAAGAGGAAGATTATACCAATTGCATATGTAAATACTTCAGCAAAAGTTAAGGCTATTTGTGGAGAATTTGGAGGAAGCGTCTGTACATCGGCAAATTCAGTAACTATGTTAAAATGGGCCTTGGAAAATAGCGACGGAGTACTTTTTTTACCCGACAGAAATTTAGCACTCAATACTGCAAAGGCCCTGGGGATTGATGATGAGGAGATATCTTATTTAGATGATGATATTTTTAACAAAAAATACAAATTATATGTGTGGCCAGGATATTGTGATGTGCACCTAAATTTTAGACAAGGGCATATTTATCATTTTAAAAAACGTAAGCCAGATGCAAAAATTATCGTTCACCCCGAGTGTACTCCAGAAGTGGTAAATGAGGCTGATGCATGGGGGTCAACTTCAAAAATTATAAAATATGTACAAAACCAACCAAAAGGGAGTAAAATAGTAATTGGCACTGAGTTGAACCTGGTAAACCGATTAAAAAAACAACATGGGGATAAGGAAATATTTCCACTACATACCACTTGCTGCAAATACATGGAAATGATAAATGAATCCAATCTCTTGTCATTATTGGAAAGTTTAGACACCTATAAACAGGTAAAAGTAGATACTAAGACTAAAGAGCTGGCCAGAGTAGCTATATCAAAGATGCTAGATGTATGTAAATAAAATATTTGTGCAATCTGATATCTTAAAAATAGTTTTTTTTAACTTGTATGTTTTATTTTTTTTTGTTAGATAAACTGACGCTTTTTGATTTGAACGCAGGTGCTTACTTGTACTTTTATTAATATTTTTCAAAAGTTTTTGACAAACTTAGATGAACAAAAAAGGGGCACATATATGAAACAAAAGATATCATTAAGACTGATTTTTATCTTAGGTCTTTTTTGTATTTACAGTGTGTTATGTCTTGCCCAGGAAGACATGAAGTTTATAAAATCTCCAGCTTTCAAGACCTATCAGAGACCCCCCGCTGTATTTGTCCATGACAAGCACAATGAAAAGGCAGGACTATATGACTGTTCTATTTGTCATCATGTATATGAAAAAGGGAAACTGGTGGAAGGGGCAATGAGCGTAGGTCAAAGTTGTTCTGACTGCCACAAAGTAAAAAAGACTACGGCAGATATGACACCTTTAATGGATGCATACCACAAACAGTGTATTACGTGTCATAAAAAAAGGAAAAAAGGGCCTCTTGCCTGTGGTGAATGTCATGTCAAAAAATAAATTGCTCTTAATTATTCTGCTTGTGGTAATATTTTTTCCAATAAATGCATTTGCATGGGGGCCAGCATCACATATATCGATTGGTCTCTATATATTTGATAATTTGAATTTACTCATGTCCCAGGTCACAGATATTATCTTAAAGTATCCCTATTATTTTTTGTATGGTTGTATAAGCCCTGATGTGTTAATTGGAAAGGGGAAAAAAATATCAAAGGCCCCAACACACAATTGGAATACGGGATTTAGTCTCTTAAAATCAAATGATATACGAGTTAAATCATATTCTTTAGGATATTTATCCCATTTGGCATCTGATGTAATAGCCCATAATTATTTTGTTCCAAATATGTTACAATTATTTAAATTAAATCGGGGAAAAATCTTTCACGTTTTAATTGAAGGTCTAATAGATAGGTCTTTGAATGTGGAGGCAAGTATTTTAAAAGACATTATGAAGCGAAATTTTAAAGATGTAGATCTACAGCTCATAAATACAATAAAAAATAAAAAATCAACTTTTAAAATAAAGAAGGTGCTTTTTAAAAAGGGTATATCTTTAAATCTTTTTAGATCTGCATCTAAAGAAATAAATAGGGGTATGATTGAAAAAAAACTCCATAGCTCATGGGATTATGTCATAGATATGTTAGATATGTCTAAAAAATTGACAATAGAGATTTTAAATAAACAAGAAAAATCAAGTCTTATTAATTATGATCCAATGGGATTTAAGCATTTAAAAGTAGCAAAACTAAGCAATAAATTTTCTTTTAAAAATAAACACAAGGGAGTGGTACCGTTCTTTGTTCCGTCAATGGATATTCTAAACCTTTAAACCTAAAAAAGTGGGTAAGGCCATGAGCAAGTTGAAAAAAATTTTAGAACAAGGTCATTTTGCCTTAACTGGAGAACTTGGCCCTCCAAGGGGCGTTAATGTAGAAGCGGTCAAAAAAAAGGCTTCTTATTTAAAGGGAGTGGTGGATGCAGTTAATATAACTGATAACCAGACAGCAGTTGTGAGGCTGTCCAGTTGGGCAACATCACTTTTGGTATTACAAGAAGGCCTTGAGCCTGTTTATCAGATGGTTTGCCGGGATAGGAACAGACTTGCAATGCAGGCAGATATACTGGGTGCTTATGCCCATGGTATAAGGAATATCTTGTGTCTTTCAGGAGATCATCAACAGTTTGGTGATCATCCCTTTGCAAAGGGCGTATTTGACATTGATTCTATTCAACTAATATCTACAGTTAAAAGATTAAGGGATGAAGAAAAATTCTTATCTGGGGCAGACTTAGATGGTGCACCTAAGGAAATGTTTATAGGTGCTGCAGCAAATCCCTTTGCTGAGCCTTTGGAGTGGAGAATTCATAGACTTGCAAAAAAGGTTGAAGCTGGTGCCCAGTTTATTCAGACCCAGTGTATTTATAATATGAAGAGAATGAGGGAATGGGTAAAACAGGCAAATGATATGGGACTTACAGAAAAGGTCTATATCCTTGCTGGAATAACTCCAATGAAGAGCGTTGGTATGGCCAAGTACATGCAGACAAAGGTCCCTGGTATGGATGTTCCAGACGAGATAATCAAAAGGCTAAAAGGAGTTCCCAAAAAAGAGCAGTCCAAGGAAGGGATAAAGATTGCTGTTGAGATGATAGAAGAATTTAAGGAGATGAAGGGAATTGCAGGAGTACACTTAATGGCCATTGAATGGGAACATAAGGTTCCTGAAATAGCTGAAATGGCAAATCTCCTTCCAAGACCGCAAGTATAAAAGATTTTACCCAGCTCTTAATTAATTGGCCTGGGTTTTGGCAAATATGTAAAAAGCTCAGGCTAATTCTTGAAATATACATTGCACTTAGAAAATTCCAGGTAAAGGAGGCAAGACAATTTTGTCTTGACCTCCTGTTTTAATTTTATTCAAATCAAGGCCAAATCATCAAACAGGAGTTTTATCCATGGAACACTCTATTCTTAAGGAACGGGAAAACAAATTTTTATTTAATACTTATGCAAGGTATCCCATTGAGATAAAAATGGGACAGGGCACAAAATTATATGATTTTAATGGAAAAGAATATACTGACCTTTTGGCTGGAATTGCAGTATGTAATCTTGGACATGCAAATATGGAAATTGCAAAGGCAATTTCAGAGCAGGCCAAAAAACTGGTGCACGTTAGTAATCTCTTTTACACAAAAGAGCAAATAGACCTGGCAGAGAAGTTAATTAATACAACACCTCACATGTCCAAGGTATTTTTTTGTAACTCAGGCGCAGAAGCAAATGAAGCATGTATAAAACTTGCCCGTAGGTATTTTAAAAACATAAAAAATCAAGATAAATTTGAAATAATAACCCTTGAAGGGTCATTTCATGGTCGCACCTTTGCAACTATGAGTGCTACAGGACAGGAAAAAATTAAGGAGGGTTTTGAGCCCCTTGTTCCTGGCTTTGTCCACGCAAAACCAAATGATTTAAAAGATATTGAGGGAAAAATTAATAATAAGACTGCTGCAATTATGATAGAGGTCATCCAGGGTGAGGGCGGCATCAGACCTCTTGAAATAGATTTTGTCAAAGGTATAGAAGAGTTGTGTAAGCTAAAGGGCCTTTTATTTATTGTAGATGAGATCCAAACCGGGATTGGCAGGACAGGAAAGATGTGGGGTTTTGAGCATTATAATGTAAAACCCCACATAATTAGTTGTGCCAAGGCCCTGGCAAATGGGCTTCCCATAGGTGCAATGATGGCAACAGAGGAAGTTGCAAAAGCATTTGGGCCTGGTACCCACGCTACTACCTTTGGTGGAGGACCAGTTGTCTGTATGGCTGCCTTAAAAGTCCTTGAAATTATCTTTAGAGACAATTTGATAG
The DNA here is from genome assembly GCA_027063985.1 of Desulfohalobiaceae bacterium. GTDB lineage: Bacteria > Desulfobacterota > Desulfovibrionia > Desulfovibrionales > Desulfothermaceae > Desulfothermus. Next base: position 682 of record JAMOQN010000108.1, on the reverse strand, counting down.
ACAGGGCAAAAAAAATAGGTGGGTTTGCCTTATCTGAATTCAAAAGATTACAAGACAAATATCCCAGGTTAATAAAAGAAGTTAGAGGTATTGGACTTATGCTTGGGATTGAACTAACTCCTGAGGTGGATGCAAAAAAGGTTTTTGATACAATTATAGATAAAGGATTTATCGTGAATTTGACCCAAGGCTCAACCTTGCGTTTGCTACCACCTTTAATAATAGAGGAGGAAGAAATTAAAGCATTTTCTAACACCCTTGATGATATTTTAAGTAAACTATGAAAAAAGTATATTTTGTGCTAAACATAAAAATTAATCCCAAGATAATAGAAGATTTGGAGTTATTTTTAGCTGAAAACATCTCTTGGGGATGGGAAGAAGAGAAAAATTTAATAAAAATATATTTTGACTCCTTAGATGGTGCAGAGGATTTTTCAAAAAAAATAAAGACAAAGTTCAAAGGCGCCCAAATAGAGATTATAAAATATTTTGACTTAGACTGGTCAAAGGAATGGAAAAAATATTTCAAGCCAATTGAGGTAGGAAAATTTAAAATAATTCCCTCATGGAAGAAAGGGAAAATTAGCCTGCATCCAGGGCAAATTCCCATTTACATCTATCCTGAAATGGCATTTGGCACTGGTCACCATCCAACCACAAAACTCTGCCTCATCTCTTTG